>CAZULB010000018.1:13124-37667 GCA_964621155.1 uncultured bacterium
CGGGGATTCTGTCGCGAGCCCTGCGTTCAACCTGTCGTGCTCCCGTTGGTGCGTCCGCTGTCCGAGTAGGCGCAACGCCGCGCGTACGTGCCGTTCACGGCCGTGTATCACTCGTGGTGGAGGATGCACCGCCGGCGCCCGGCGCCGCAAGCAAAAGACCCGCTACGGTTGGCCTAGATGCCTACGAATCAGCAAGTTACATGCCCACGCCAGCGCCCGGCACGGGCGGGTACAGAGGGCGAAACGGACGGGAAAAAGAGTCTTAGCAGGCGCCTCGTCCGGTCAGGACGACGAAGACGGTGCGCAGGAGGATCTTGAAGTCCGTCCAGAACCCGAGCGTGTGGATGTACTCGAGATCCAGGTGCAGCTTCTGGCGCAGCCCTTCATCCGTGTTGGTGTAACCCAACTGGACCTGCGCCAGGCCGGTGATTCCCGGCTTTGTACGCAGTCGAAGGTGGAAGTCCGGGAGCTCCTTCTCAATTCGGCCGATGAAGTATGCCCGCTCGGGGCGTGGCCCCACGATGCTCATGTCGCCACGCAGGACGTTGATGAACTGAGGAAGCTCATCAATGCGGCTCCGGCGCAGGATCCGCCCCACTGGCGTGATACGCGGGTCATTCTCGCGCGCCCACATGGGCGGAGCACCCCGTTCCGCGTCCATGACCATGGTGCGGAACTTGTAGATCGTGAACGGGCGGCCAAAATTGACGAGGACACGACGATCGCGGCCGCGGCGGTCGGCACTGAGCTCCGCCTTCTGCATCCGGCGATCGCCGCGACGGCGATTGATACCAATTCGTTCCTGGCGGTAGAAAACCGGTCCGGGCGACGTCGCCTTGACGACGAGCGCAGTCAGCAGCATGACGGGCGCGAAAATCAACAGACCGAGCACGCTGATGGCGACGTCCTTCGTGCGTTTCCATCCCATGCGACCACGCAGGTCGAACGGATGAACCGCGTCACGGCGTCGCACCAGCGGGCGCGGAACGCTCTCAGTGATCAGCCACGGAAAACGAACGTCGGCCCGTCGAACAAATCGCTGTCCAAAAGTCATCATTCAGACCGCCCGGAAATAACGTACCGCCGGGACGCGGACAAAAGAGACGTGGATGCCGGAGTTTGACCCGCGAAACACAATTAGCGCCTCGGTGCCGTGCGGAAAAGCATTTTCGATGCCACCGGCATACTTTGCAGTGTGCTCATTTCAGACGCTGAGAAAAATATGTAACAGTAAGTAGCATAACATATTGAACAACTAGCTTCATGTAGTATATGAAGTGGTAAATAACCATCCTGTGTAGCGGTGGGAGCATGCTTTGGGTATTTATTCCCAGTGCCCGGTCAGGGCGTGGCTGGTAAGTGCCTGTAGAACTGTTGGTTGCGTGGAATTCCCAGTCTACAGAGATCCCTGCGAGGAATATCCCAATCCGTACCGAAGCCGATCGTGCTCAGCGCGCCACGATCAGGAACTCATGGCCCCGAGCGCGGTAGCGCGCACGGACACGATCCGCATCGTTGAAGCTCGCGAAGCGCCCAATCACGACGCGAAAGCGCGGCCCTTCGCGCTCCACTTCGGTGGGAATGTTCAGGAGCTCGAGCGTGCGTGCTTCGGACGCGGCACTCTCCAGGCTGCCGTGCGATCCCCCCACCAGCAGGAAGGCGGAGGTCTCGTTCGCCCGCGCTGGCGGTGTGGGCATCGCCGGGACAGCTCGCGTCGCGTCCGGCAGCGGCGGCGCCTGGTCGCCGGTGGGAACCAGGATACCCGGTGTCGGGGGCGCCGATGCGCCGAAGCGATAGGACAGCGAAAATGTATGTGTGCTCGAAAAGTAGTCCTGGGGGGTGTAAGCGTATTCGAGGGTGAACGCGGAGTAGTGCATGCCGAACCCGGCATGTAGCGCCGTCGCGGACTGCACCGCGTCGAGGTCGTTGTTGAATCCACCGCGGATGGTGAAGGCCGGGGTGATGGCGTAGTCGACACCAGCGCGGATGCGCTTTCCAAAGGCGTCCGACGACGAGGCCTCCAGCCCCGCGATGAACTGTCCCGCGCGCGAATTGAACGCGCGCGCGGCGCCGGCTGTCCACTCCGGCGCAATGTCCCAGCGATCCGATGCGAAGCTCACCGCGCCGGCGAGGTCGCGTGCGGACACGTGAAAAAGATTCGCGCCGCGACGATACGAGGCTCCCGCCTGGAGAGCGTAACCGCTGCCATCGGACGGAAGCACGTGCTCGCGCACGTAGGTAATGCCTCCTGCCAGCGCGAGTCCGCTGTGACCGAGGCGGTGCGCGACGGCAACATCCACACCCAGATCGAAGTAGCTTTCTTCGCCCACCACATTGGTCGCCGCGTCGTAGCCCTGAAGGCCACCCGAATAAAGAAGCGTTGTGCCCACGCCGAGCACGGTATTGCGCGAACCGAGCGGGATCGCGGAGCCGAGCGAGGTGAACGACAGCGCATCGAGCCACTGGCTCGACGACACGAATAATTCGGTGCTCTCGATGGTGCCGATGAACGCGGGATTGGAATACAGCAGGCTGGCGTCGGGGCGCATGCCGGCCACTGCGCCGGGCGATGACATCAGGCGCGCGCCCACTGGAATTTTGAGAAACGAAGCGCCGTAGGAGCCTGCGCTGGGCTGTGCGAGGGCCCTCGCCGGGCACACGAGTACGAGCGCGGCGAGCAACGACGCGTGGAACGAGCAATGACGCCACCCAGGAGACATGCGGTTCTTCCCTGCCGGTGAATGAATTTGGTGCAGTTCGCCGGAACAAAGGGAGAAAAGCAAGCCGGGGGCCAAGCGCTGGCGCGCGCTAGGGGCCGCTGGAGAGCCCGGCAATACGCGCCCGGGCCTGCAGGGCGAACCGGGACGCTGGGAAGCGGGTGATGACCTTTTGCAGCGTGGCGCGGGCCTGGTCGTCGTCGTGGAGAACGTCGCGGTAGAGCTCGGCCGCCTTGAGCATGCCGGCGGCGGTGCTGGCATCGTCCCAGTTCTGATTGCCATCGCCCAGCGTTCGCGCCGCCACATCCGCTCTTCCCGCCGCCAGGAAATTTTCGACCAGTGCGGCCTGTGCCACGGCGCGACTGCCGGTGAAGGTGCTCCCACGGCTGAGCAGCGAGTCGTAGTACCGCTCTGCGCGCGTGAGCGCCAGCTTCAGCATTTCTGAATTACCCGACGCCGCGTAGTGCCGCGTTACCACAACGGGGGCCTCCACGGCGGCTGCGGTAAAAGGATACATCTGCTCCATGTGGAGCAGCAGCGAGTACGCTTCGTCCCAGTTCCCGGCGCGCTCCAGAACCTGTGCCCGCGCGAGCATGGCGCGCGACGCCACGGCATCGGGAACTCCGGCCCTTGTTTCAAGCGCGCGAAAATCCCGCACGGCACCGGCAGCGTCGCCTGCCTGTTTGAGAACGGCAAGATCGTAGGCCGCAGCGTAAGCGGCGAATGTCTGAGGATAGCGCGACGCGACGGCGGCAAATGTCTTGCTCCCGGCCGCCGTGTCCTTGAGGCGAAACGCCTCGATCTCGCCCGCCACCAGTTCGAGCCCCGCACTCTCCCCTGCTCTCTGCGCCGGGTCCGAAATTATTCGATTCAGGTCGGCGAGTGCCGCGTCCCATTCCCCGCGCACCATGTGGATTTGCGCCAACGCCATGCGCGCCTGCCAGTCGGTTCGCGTTCCCGGCCAGGTGCTCGACACCCGCGTGTAGAACGCTGCGGCCGCTGCCGCGGACGAATCCGTGGCCGCGACATTCCCAACCGCCTGTTGGAGTCGCACGAGCGCCGCGGGAATGTTCAGGAACACGTCGTCGACTTCGCCCCGACCCGACCAGAATTCGGCGCTGGTTTCCACATCGTGGAACATGGCAGCACACTGCTCGGCAAGACTGCGGTCGTTTCCTTCCATGAGGGAGACGCGAGCCGCGCCCATGCGCACATCGAGCATGTCCTTGAAGTTGAGCGAACCGAGCCGCACCGTCTCGGCGTACATGGTGCGGGCGTCTGCATAGCGCTCGCTGGTGAAATACAGATTGGCAAGCGCGACACGCGCCGACACCAGGAGCGCACGGATATCGCGGGCGACGACCGGATCCCAACTGCCGCGGGCATCGCGCGCAAAGGGATCCGCGGCCACGACCCGGCGATAGGCGGTGATCGCACGCTGCGTGTCGTGCGTCGAGCTGCTCAGGAACACGATATTGACGCGGTGGTCGTATGACTGTGCCTGCCAGAGCAGGCGTTCGATGGCGTAGCGCGTGCGCACGTCATCATGGGACGCGCACCCTGCCAGCATGAGCGCAAACACCGCAGCCGCGCCGGTCGCACGTCTCATGTCATGTCGCCCTCGCGTCCCAACGCCAGCTCGGTAACACCGGCAAACAAGATGAAGGCGGTCGCCATTTCGAGCGCAACCGACGCAGCCATGAACTCAACAATGGATTCCGGTGAGAAGCGCGCCGCCAGGCCCTCCGCGCGCGCGAGCAGAAAAGCGAGCGGCAGGCGCACGAACAGCACCGTGGCGACGAGCAGCGCGGTGGCAAGGAAATTACGGCGTGCATAGCGCGCGCCGGCCCGCAGTGCGTCCCACGCAGTTCCACCGCGCAACCGAAGCACCACGGGCGCGCACACCAGAAAGGTCTGTAGCGTGGCCGTGAGCCCCAGTGTGAGAAGCAGGAGAGCGCGTGCGACCATCGCCGGCGTCTTGGGACCCACGAGACTCGACAAGGCCTGCGCAACTGCGAAAGTCGTCCCCACGAACACAACACCAACCACTACGGCCTGCAGTACGTGAGGACGATACGGTCGCGGCTCGCGGCGGGCCCGCGACACATGGTTGTCGACCAGCTTCCACACCGCCAGCGTCCAAAGGGCGAAACCAGCCGACGCCAGCAACGGCAGGTAGATGCGCTGATAGATCGCTGGAAGGCGGATGAAGTGGAGCGGGTAGTGGAGCGATTCTTCCCCGCCGAGCGCGCGTACCACAGGCACCATCACGGGCGCGAGCCACGGCTCGGTGAACGCCGCCAGAGCGGCGATGACGAGGCCCTGCAGCAGCGCAAACGCGACGAACGGCAGCAGCGTGCGTGGATGGCCGAGCGGCGCGCGCAGCGCAGCCAACGCATCGAAGTAGCGGTCAAGATTTCGCCCGATGTCCATCTGGTGCCAGCACCATACCAGATGGCGCGCTGCCCCATCCATGCAGCAAGCCGCGGAAGCAGGAGGTAATCAGCGCGGGCGATGGCCGGGCCGTGGGGAGAATTTCCTCAGCGCGGTGACTGCACCAGAAAGCGGCCGCTGCGCTTCACAGCTCCGCTGCCGTCTGTCACGCGCACGAGGTAGAGCGCGGGTGCCACCCGCCCACCCACGTCATTGCGGAAGTCCCACGTCCAGGTGGCGCCATCGCTCTCGTTCACATGGTGGCGCACGCTGGCGCCGGCCGTGTCGAAAATGTGCACGCCCCAGTTGGCGGGCAGGTCGCGCACTTCGAGCGGTCGCGTCGCGTCGTTGGCCCAGTATCCGTCGGGCACAATGGCGCCGTTGCCGGCCAGGGCAGCGTTGGCGGCACGCACCGAGAATGCGTAGTCGAGGGTCGAGCAGTGCGGCGGCTGCGCGCGGTCGCAGACTGCAACGTGCACCTGAACCGTCGACTCGGCCGGAAACGCGCGGGCGGGACGGTAGCGGATACGCACGCTGGAAGGATCGCCGTCCACGGCGAACGCAACCGGCGCGCCGTTGATTTCGAGGACAATCGACGCAATATCGACACCGACACCGGCGTCGTCGAGCTGCACTTCGATCGTGGGCCTGGGATCGACGCCAGCGGCACCGTTTCCGGGTGAAGTGGCGCGTGTCACGGGAGGCGTATCGTCGACCACCGCGCTCGTCCCGGTATGGAACGTGTACGTGCGCTCGGTCAGGTTGGGCGGTGTGGCCAGGTCTGCGATCGAGATGGCGACCACCACGTCACTGTTGGCGGCGAAGTCGGTAGCCGGATCGCACTGCACCGCGATGCCGCCGGTCACGGGTGAGGTGGTGACCGGCGTGGCGACGTTATTGAGCTTCACACTGATCGTCGAAGCGTTCACGCCCGTCTTGTCGTCCGTCGTGATGAAAAATACCGTGCTATTGAGCGGCACATTGGTTGCGCCCGGTGCCGGTGAGCGCTGCGCGATGGACGGACCGGCGGTATCCGCGCCGCGCGCGGAAAGTGAAATTTCCTTCGAGTAGGCACTCAACGCTCCCACCGCCGTGTATGCGCGCACGGCAAAGTAGTACGTGCCCTGTGCAAGACCGCAGCGTTGCTGCGCTGCCGTGTTGCCGGCGTCGAGAGAGTCCGTGTACGCCGACTGCGTTCTCGACGTGGTTCCAAAATAGACGCGATAACCGGCTACATCGGGAGCACTGGAACGAGTCCATGTAATCGACGCGCACCCGAAACTGCTTTCCGCCACTTTGACGTTGGTCGGCGGTGCCGGCCCCTGTGTGTCCTGGTTGGAAATCGTCGTGGTGCTCGATGGCGACAGGACGCTCCAACGATCGAACGAGTTGTGCGCGCGCAGCGCGAAGGTATAGGTGCCACTGGCAAAGCCGCAGTGCCCTGCCATCCATTGCGCGCCCCGCGAAATGTCACCGCTGGCGATGTCGACCGAGTCGCTGAACACGCTGCCGCTGGTTTTCCACAGCAGCGAATAGCCGGTGACATAGTCGGTGGATGCGGGCGGGTTCCACGACCCTGTAACACAGCCCTGTCCGTTACCGGTGGCGACGAACCCCGAGGGCGGTGCCGGGGTCACGGGCGTGATGCCGCTGGCAAGGAACTGGAAAATGTCACCGCTGGAAGCGTTGGTTTCGTACGTAAGCACTCCGGACGGCGCGGCCACCACCGAACCGCTCGCCACGTTGTTGCGCCGGATGGAGTAGCTCGCGCCCGGCGTGAGATTGAAGAGAAGAATCTGCGTATTGCCGGCGGCGGCGCCACGCGCGGGGGATGAGCTCTTCCCCGCCGCAACGGCGGCGTGGGCACTGGCAACCGTGATGGCGAGCGCAAGCGCGGTGGCATTGCGAAGCATGCGAAACTCCACGGCGCGGGCCGGGTCCCGCGCTTCCTGATGAATGAATATTGAGCGGGCGTGATGCCCGCGGCGGGCGGGCTGCAAGAAACGTGAAAACGGCGGTGGGAGTGGTCGCTAAAAGGAAAATTCGAACTTCTCGATGGCCTGAATGGCCTGCTCGTCGTTGGACTCCAACACCTTGACGGCCCGGTACATCTCCCACGGTGTCGAGAAATGCAGCACGTAGCGCTCGCCGTCGTTGTAGCGCGCGAGGAGGTCGGCAAAGAGTGCCGACAAGCTTCCAGCCCCGTCGCCCAGAAGCGTGTCGCTGTTGCGCTCCTGCGCACCGTGCGTGTGTGTCTTGACGAATATCCAGCGCGGAAATCCTTCTACATGGATATTGCAGCGGATCCAGGCATCCACGCGGTCGGGCGAGGGCGGATTGATTCCGGTGAGGTCGCCGTTTTCGACTGCGGGTAGGACGCCGCGGCGGCGTTGCTTCCAGTTGATGGCAAGCGGGCCGGTGATGAGCAACGGCCCCGTTGCGCCGCGCACGCCGAGACGCGCGTCGACACCGCGAAAGTGTGCGCGCGCGCGGCTGCGATCTCCCGCGGCATAGTAAATCCGGTTGATGACGGGCGGTTGCGACGGATGCGGTGCTGCGGGAAGCGTGAAGTCGGCATAACACCCCGTCTCGTCGAGCACGAGCAGCTCGCTGTCCACACCGCAACCAACGCCCTCGCGCCCGGAATTGCCCAGCACCCAGTTGCCGTGGATGAACGCGTAAGCCGGATGTCCGTTTCCGTCGCGGAGCAGGCCGTGTCGTTCACGCAGCGTGCGCGTGTAGCGAAGCAACTGTTCGCGCATCGATCGGTCGTTGTCATGGTCATGGTGCAGGTGCACCTCGACGTCGGCCACGCCGAGCCGCACCAGTTCCGCGAGCAACTCGACGCACTGCGGCGAGCGATCATAGTCCTCGGCGGGATAGAAGAAGCCGTGCCGCGGTGCCCGGCCGCCGTTGTCGCGGTAGCGCGCAGCGATCTCGGGATAGCGCTTACGCCAGTTTTCCACCCGCGCGAGCGCCAGGCCGACGTCATCGTTCTTCCAGAACGGCTCGAAATGGTCCACCACGCAGAAGAAAACGTGCACGGGCGCGGTGACGCGCGACGCCCGGCGGCCGAGCGATGCCCGCAGTATGAGGTCCGCGTTCTTGCGACGCAGCAGGCGCAACGCGCCGAGGCCGGCGAGCGCCAGCCCCGGGAGCGCAGCAATGATGGCTCGTATTACCATAGGACGCGCAGGAGCATATAGAACCCGACCACGCTGGCAATCGTCAATATCAGACCCAGCACCAGGTCACGTTTCTCGAGCAGGACGTAGCGCTGGTCGCTGCGTGCGACGAACACGCGCGTGATGGCAGCGCACAGGCCGAACAGCACGAACAGCGACGGATGGTACGTCCGCGAAAGCAAGAGCGCGCCGGCGATGAACAGGATCAGGGCCAGTTCCGCGGCGTAGGCATACATGGCAAAATTGCGCTCACCGTTCGCGAGCAGTTCCTTCTCCACGAAACGGGTGTTCTTGATGGAAATGAACACCAGCATGAGCCAGGGATAGAGCCCGAACAGCCCGAGCTCCGCCGAACACAGCACAAAAGAATTGTGGGCGGTGCGGAAGTGGTACTCCATGAAATTGCCGAAGCCGACCCCGAACAACGGCGAACCCTTGAGGAGTGACATCCCCAGCACCCATGCCTCCAGGCGTCCGTAGGACGACGCCTCCTCGGTGGAAATTGTGTTCATGCGCGGCCCCAGCACCACCAGCGCCGCCATGATGGCGAGGCCGGCTGCCACGCCGACGAATTTGCCGAATTTCTTCATGCCCACGAGAATCGCCATCAGCCCGAGGCACAGGAGACCGCCGCGCGAAGCGGTAAGGAAAATGGCGTACACGAAGACAACGATGACGACGAGGGCGTAAAGCTTGATGAGCAGGCTGCGCGACTGCAACAACCAGAGGACGGCCAGCGGGAGCACCGTATTGATGATGAGCGCCAGATCGTTGGGGTCCGAGAAGATACCCACCGCCTGAATACGCCCCCGATAGGCCGTGGTGCCGCCGAATCCCGCGCCGGTGAAGTGCATGAACAGCCCTTGCACGGCCAGCGCGAGCGTAAGGTGGACGAGAAGAATGAATACGAATTTGATGCGCCTCGGCGTCGTCACCAGCTCGACGATGAGGAAGTACATCACCACGGTCGGTACGAATTCGAGCGACGCCTCGAACGCCCCACGCAGGCGCATGCGCGCAATCTGCGAGACGACGATGGCAGCATAGAACCAGAGAACGAACGCATGCTGCGGAACCCGCGCAAACACCAGCGAGCGCTGCCTCACGGCGCGGTGCAGCACCACAAGCGCTGCCGTGCCTCCACCGAGCAGGAGCATGATGGGCATGCCCTGCAGCGCGGGCACGAAGTCCTGCGGACGTATGTACAGGAAGGCGAGGTAGTTCACCAGGCCCACGAACGGCTCGATGAAGAGCATGGTGAGGCCGAGAACGCCGAGCCAACCGCCTACAGCGATGGCGAGGGAGCGCATCGCGACCAGCGCAAAGCCGAGCGCCAGCACGCATGCGCCGACAAACGTAGCCACCAGGACGACGCGTCGCTCACGCGGGATTTCCATCCATCACCTCCCGCAACACTTTCTCGAGCTCTCCGACGACGGTTTCCATGGAATAGCGGGCCGCGGCCTCCGGCGCCCGCGACGCGGCCGGAGTCGTGCGCGCGTGTGTGACGAACGTCTCGAGCTCGCGTGAGAGCGCCTCCGTATCGGCGTCCGTAAACACTTCGCCCGCATGCAGTGTACGTACCAACGCGGACGCGTCCCCCTCGGGAACAACGCCGACGATGGGACGCCCCGCCGCCAGATACCAGTAGAGCTTGCTCGGGACGCAGGTGCGCCAGCGTTCCTCGTGCGGCAACAGCACCAGCAACGCGCGCGCGTTCTTCATCGCCGCCACGCTGGCCTCGTGTGACACGAAGCCGCGCTCCTCGACGTATTCACCCAGTTCCATGGAACGGATGCGTTCCCTCTCGGCGGCATCCATGCTTCCATACACCGCCAGCCGCGGAACCCGGCTTGGATCGCGCGAGCGGATGGCCGCAATCGCGGACAAATAACGCCCGAGCATGCCGCTGTAGACCTCGCCGACGTACGTGAAATCTGCGCCCTCCGCGGGCGCGGGCGGAAACGACCCGGGAGCGAATAGCGCGGCGTCATAGCCGTTGGTGGAGATGCTCACGCGGTGCGCGGCGAGGTCGGGGTTCCCCGCCAGGAGATCGTCACGGTTGCCGGCCGTGTTGGCGATGATGCGATCGGCGCTGCGCAGCACGCTACGCTCGAGGCGCCGCTGCCACGCTGCGGAGAGGCTCGACAGCGCGCGCCGGCTCGGAAACATCCACGGATCGCGAAACTCCGCCACCCAGCGAAAGCGCTGTACGCTGCGCGCGGCACGCACACCCAGGTGCAGCGAATGCGGAGGGCTCGAACTCAGCACGACATCGATGCCGCGCGAGCGCACGGTCGCAGCGACGCAGCGCGCAAGAGCGAAATTCCACCAGGCGTACTTGTCGGGAAAGCGGGTGAGGGTGCGCAGGAGAGGGACGCGTGACACCAGAGGTGTGGCGATGGCCGGATGGCCGTGAGCATCGTTGGCCAGCGGCGCGCGCGTGGTGCGGATCACCTCGATGCCGGGCGTATCTTTTACACCGGGTCGCGTGCCGGTCGCAGTCAGTATTACCACATTCCAACCGCGGTCGCGCAGGAGACGCGCCACCGTCTCGAGACGGCGACTGCCGGGTGTTTCCGCGGGCAGATAGTGGTAGGTTACGATCAGAACCGACCGGCGCTGCATGGATGACGGGGCGTGCATGCTCTTTCTGGCCACCGGCTAGCGGCGCTTGCGCACCGCTTCTTCGAAGACACGATCGAGCAGGCGGTAGTTCGCCGCCCACTCGTATCGATCGAGCACCAACTGCCGCCCGGCGCGACCGATACGCCGGCGTCGCTCGGGATCACGCAGGAGCTCGACGATGTAGCGCGCGATGGTGGCGGGGTCGTCGGAGAGAAGCGCGTTGACGTCGTGCGCCAGCGCAATTCCCTCCGCGCCCACCGAGGTGGTGACCACCGGCTTCTCCATGGCCAACGACTGGAAGATGCGGTGCTTCTGCCCCGAGCCGATGCGCAGCGGCAGCGCCACTACCGACGCACGTGCGATGTAGTCGCGGATGTCAGGCACCGTACCCGTGACGGTGACGTGCGCGCTTGCCAGGCGCTGGATCGCCGGCGGCGGTGTGCGACCAGCGAGGTAGAGATGCACATCCGGAATTTCGCGCTGCACTAACGGAAGTATGTCATTGTGGAGGTGAAGCGCCCCGTCATCCTGGGGCGCCCAGCCGAAATGCGCGAAGTAGACGATGGAGTTCTCCTGCACCGGCGTCTCCGGTTGCGCCCGGAAGTACTCGACATCGGCGCCGTTGGGGATGGTGGCGACGTCGCTCTCCGGCACCACCTTGAGATACTCGTCGCGATCATCGTCCGAGAGCATGACGACTTTCTCGGAATGCAGCCCGACGTGGCGCTCCCATTGCCTGAACTTGGGAATCTGGTTCTGCACGAAAGCGCGCACGAGCGGCTTTTGTACGCGCGCAAACCGCGCCCACAGCACGTGCTCTAGGTTGTGGGCGTCGTAGACGAAAGCGGCATCGCCGCGTTCGGTTGCATACTGCCCCACATGCAGACAGTGGGCGTGAATGACGTCGATCTTCTCCTCGCGGATGACGCGCGCCAGCGCGGCGCTCATCTCCCGCGAGCGGTACTCCGCGAGCACCAACGGACGCGATCCACCGAGCCAGCTGCCCAACGCCGATACGGCGCGCTTCGCCCGCGGGCGCGGTGGCATCAGCACGGTGTCCACGCGCTTGCAGTACGGCTCTACGCCGCGAACGTGCGCGTCCTGGTTGTCGGGGTGAACAAATGAGAGCGAGTAGACGTCGTGAAAGCGCGACGCCTCCCTGAGCAGGCTGAAATTGCGGATTTCGGCGCCACCGTGGAGCGGAAAAATAGCTTTCGCGGTGAGAACCAGAATACGCATTCGTACTTCCGCACCCGGTGTCGAGTTCAGCGCGAGGCAACCGGATGTGCGTCCGGCTGCGCTTCGAGCTCGAACGTCAACACCCCGGCCGCCGTCGTCATGCGATCGCCTCCCGCCGCGATGGTGATGACGTAATCCGTTTCACCCCGGGCGATGTCGATACGATACCCGGTCGACGGCTTCAGGTCGAAGAGATTGTGCAGGCTGGGCGCACTCGCCCCCACCTCGTAGATGATTGAACCGGCCGGCGGCGCGCCGTTGGGGTCGGCCGAGAACATGATCACGTGCTGCTGGGCCGGGTCCTTGATGACCGCGCCCACCATACCGCCGTCCTTGGAGGTGACGCGCGCAGTGGGAGCCATGGCCGTGACCGCGCTGTTGCTGGCCTGGAAAACGTTCATGAACAGGTAGCTGGGGCGGACGGTCGCGTCCCTCAGTTCGAGGCGCCACACGTCGGTTCCCTCGCCGGCTTCGTCGTGCCAGTTGAGCGCGGGTGTTGCGGGCAGAATGATCTTCTGGAACATGCGCGCCGGGCCCCGCGTCTCCGTGATCAGGTCTCCCGACGCCGCGGGCTGCTCGAGCGGATAGTGAAACAGGCTCTTGATGACGGCGCTCTCGAAACCCGGCGCGGGCACGATGCGGTCGAACACCGCCACGTAATTGGGCAGGATGTGGACCAGCTCCCGTTGATACACATTCAGCATCTTGGTGGTTCCATGGCCGTAGTGTCCGGGGTTGGTGTAGTAAGCGTCGGCCGCGTCGCCCACCGCGTACACGTAACCGGGTTCGGCGTCGTACTTGATGATCTTGCCCGTGTCGTATCCGAAACGCTGCTCGGTGTCGTTCACAACGATGGTGTTGTGCTCCCACGTGTCGTCGGCGACGTTGCGCGAATACGGCGTCCCTTCCGTCATGAGCCAGCCGTAGTAACCCTGGCTGGGTTCGCTTCCCTTGTAGATGACGAAAGCGTTCTGGTCGCGGTGCTGGTGACCTTCAATGCGATCGGTGCTCACCATGACCACTGACGTCGCCGTTTTCGACCAGTCGGAGCGGCTGTGCACCCATCCCGCACCCTCGGCCATGTAGTTGGTGGGCAGGAAGAGCTTGTGGTCGCGCTCCGGGTACTCCTGGTGATACTGCAAGAAGTCGAACGCCACCAGCGTTTCGATGTCGTCCATGTTGGTGAGCACGTGATTGCACCAGTACTGCGCGTACTCGCTCTCCACCGTGCCGGCCATGCCTTCGGCAAGGCTGAGCAGGAGCTGGCGGTTGTAGCCGCGCACGGGTGCCTGCGCAATCGAGGGCTGGTCGCCGCCGGGATACAGCACTGCATCCCCGGGCTGAATGGAATAGAACTCGTAGTACAGCGTCTGTCGCGGAAAGGGGTGCGCCGGGTTGTTGAACATGTCGATGCCGGTCGTTTGCTTCAGGAGCAGCAGCGTGTTCATCAGGTTGCGCTTCGACGCGTTACCGTAATTCTCGCCTTCGTACCAACCCCCACCCTGGCCCCGGATGTCGAGCTTGGGCCACATCTCCTCGTTGATCTTCGCCATCAGGAACTCGTAAAGATCCGTGTACCGGTCGCTGTTGGGCTGATCGGCGTACATCAGGTAGTAGCAGTTGTGGGTGACGCCCTGGTAGTCGAAGGTGCCGGGATTTTCACCGTCGGTGGCGAGGGCCACGTACGCCGTGCCCAGCAGGTACGAATAGTAGAAGTTATTCATCGGGTTCGACGTCATCCAGTGCGCCGTGTCGTAGATGGCGAGCGCCTCCGGCGTTTCGTTCCAGGTGATGAACAGGATCAAATTCATGTAGTCGAGGTAGGCCTTGCGCTGGGCCGGTGTGAGTTTGTCATGCAGCCAGTCGTACACCAGCGCCACGTTGCGCATGTAGTCGCGGATATAGAGGAAATGGCTGTGCGCCTGTGCCATGCATTGCCATCCGCACGCCACAATATTATCCGCACCCTGAATGGCTTTTGTGGCCGCGGCCTCGTCGCCCGTGATCATGTAGAGGAAAGCCCAATTCCAGGTTTCCGCCTTCTGCGGCGTGTTGGCCATGAAGGAGAGAAAGCGCGCGGCCTGCTTGCTCCGCGTGCACCCGGGAATGGCATTGCCGTTGGCATCGAAGCACGCCAGATCGCGCAGCTCCTTGAGGCGACCGTTCACCAGATGGATGCGCGGGTGTGCCGACGGGATACCGCCGACCGTCTTCGGGTTCTCGCTAAACACGGTGACGTTGGGGGAATCCATCACGTTACCCGCAGCGTCGCGCGCCACGGCGGTGAGCGTGTAGAAGCCCTGTGGATACGAAGCGGTGTCGAGGGTCAGCACGAAGGGCGCTTTCGTGATGCGGGGACCCAGCGACGTGCCATCCAGCATGAATTCAACCGACGCCACACCGGCGGGAACGCTGACCGAGAGCTGGGCCTTGCCGGTCAATTTCTGGTTGGGCGCCGGTGAAACAAATGACACATTTCCAGCCGGTGCAGCGTGCGCGAAGCCGGCGATGAGCACCGACACCAGCATGGCGGCGGCAAAGCTCGAGCGATGAATGCGGGCCATACGGCGCCTCCTCACGGGCAATCTTCAGTAGTAAAGGACGCTCTGCGCCGGGTCGCGGGAGCCGGGATACTCGCGCTTCTGTGGGAGCCGGCCGGGCTCATGCAAAAAGCAATCCGCCGGGCACCGGATGCAAAACGAGGGGCTCGGGGGCCGGGCGGGAGAATGCCATGCACGGGCCCGGAGCGCAACGAAACATTGCCAGGAAAGGCTTGAGAACGCCACGTTGCTCTTACGACGCCCGGCGCGTACATCGTGCACAGACAGTTAACTGACCATCGATTAAGAACCTGCGAGCGCCACTTCATACACTGCTTGATACTGCGCCACCATCGCCTCGAGGCTGAAGCGCCGCATCGCCCGCTCCCGCCCCGCCACGCCCATCGCCCGCGCGCGCGCGTCATCGCCCAGCACGCTCATCATCGCGGCCGCCAGCTGGCCCGGGCTCGACGCCGGCACCAGGACCCCGGTGACGCCATCCTCCACCGCTTCGGCATTGCCACCAACGCGCGTCGCCACCACCGGCAGCGCGGCAGACATCGCTTCCAGCAGTGTCATCGCCAGTCCTTCCGTCACCGACGAGAGGACGAAAACGTTCATGGCATTCAGATAGTCGCGCACATTGTCACGCGCGCCCGTGAAATGAACCACTCCCTGCAGTCCCCTTGCGGCCACGTCCCTTTCGAGCTCTGCGCGCAGCTCCCCGTCGCCCACGACCAGGCAGTGCAGGGATGGAAGCGTCGCTCGCAGCGCGGCCACCGCCGCAAATAGCGTGGGATGGTCCTTCGCTTCCGTGAGCCGCGCGACGATGCCGCACACCGGCGCCTCCGGCGCAATGCCCAGCGCGCGCCGCACCGCGGCGCCGCCAGCGCCGTCTCGGTCGGCATAGGCGGAAACATCGACGCCGTTCACAATCGTGTGCGCATGTCCGCTTTCGCCCACCCCTGCTGCGCGAGCGACATTGCGCGCGTTCGCGGAAACGAACACGACTTCGTGCACGATGCCGAGTTTGAGAAAGCGCGCGGTGGAACGGCGCGCGGAAGTAACCGCGCCATGCACCGTGTACACGACGCGGGCACCGCGCACGAAGCGGGCCGCGAGCGCGCCGTAAACGAGCGCGCCATGGTTGTGACAGTGGACGATGCGCACGTCGGCGGCGCGCAGCAAGCGCGCCAGTCGCAGTACGGCGCCGGGATCAAAGCCGCGCGCGCTGCGCCCGACCGCATGTACCGCGACGCCCGCGCGCGGCAGCGGATCCGCCAGCACCCCCGCGCGGTCGAGGCAATACACACTTACGCGCTGGCCGGCAGCGTGCTGCGCGCCCGCCAGCGTGGCCACCACGCGCTCGAGGCCGCCGACGTCGAGGCTCAACACGACGTGCGCGATGGCGAGTCCGGGTTCGTGCATGGTGTCAGCGCGGGCGGTACGCAACAAAGCGGATGATCAGCAACTTTTCGAACAATGGCGTGCGGCCGATGGCGATGCGCAGCCGCGTGGGCAACAGCGACAGTGCGCCCTCGAGGATGCCGGCGCACCACACCGGAAGCGCCGCGAAACGGCCTTTGATCCCGAGGCACGCGCGTGTGCGGCCGAACCCGAGTCCGCGAAAGAAGCTGTCGAGCTCGCGGTAGGTGTATTCCTTCATGTGCAGCCCGCTGGCTACCGTGTCGAAGAACATCGAGATGTCATGCGGTCCGTTCAGGCGATTGGGAGTCACGCACACATAGCACCCGCCGGGCTTGAGCGCGCGCAGGATGCTGGAAACCTGGAGGGCGGCGTCCTCGGGGTGCAGGTGTTCGATGACCTGATTGCTGTAGGCCACATCGATACTCTCCGGCTCGAGAGGCACATTGCAACCGTCGAACACGAGGAGTCGCACGTTGGCGGGCGCGGCAATGTCCTTCAAAATGGTGTCCGATACGTCGAGGGCAGTAACGCGGGCCACGTAACCGGCCACGTGTAACGACACGGCGGCATCACCGGCGCCGATCTCGAGAAAAGCGCTCCCGGGCCGGATGAACTTCCGGATCAGACGAAACTCTCCCAGGGTCTTCATACGCGAGCGCTCGGGCGACACTTTGCGCGTCAGCTGCGGATGGTCGGGTACGCGCGCAAACAGCTCGTTGTAGATTTCGCCGTACATGGCGCGGCGCTCGTCGGCAGGCAGTGTGCGCAGACGATCCCCCAGCGCGCGCTCGACGTCGTAATGGCGCTTGAGGTCGGCGAGGTTCCGGTCCGAAACCTTGCCGTGCGCGCTTGGATGTTCGTCCACTGTCAGCGAGTCCCGGCGGTCCATGAGCTGTGCTCCCGTGTCGCGCTTGCGAGCGACGAATGGTTTGTCCCTGTGTCGAACTCAAGCAGTTGCGCGGTACGCCGTCCAACTGCGTCCCATGTGCGCGACTCCACTGCGGCAGCGATGACCTTCTCGTTCCAGCTCGCGTCGAGCGCGTCACGCAACGCGTTGGCCAGAGCCGCTGCATCACCCGGCGCCACCAGCCTCCCGAGCGCGGGATCCGTAATGAGCTCGCGCGTGCCTCCCACCGCGGTGGCCACCACCGGGCGTCCGCACGCGAGCGCTTCCAGCACGGCGTTGGGCATTCCTTCCGTGCGGCTGGGCAGCACGGCCACATCCGCCGCGGCCAGCCAGCGTGGGATCTCGTCGTGCGGCCGCGTGAGCTTGAACACGACGTTTTCGGAAACGCCCGCTGCGCGGGCGCGGGTCGCAAGCGCATCGCGTTCGGCGCCATCGCCAACTACGTACAGCCGCGCGGAGCTGCCCTTCAGTTGCGCCATTGCATCCACGAGCACATCAATTCCCTTCTCGGGGCTCAAGCGACTGACGCACACGAGAACGTGCTCAGCGGTCCTGATCCCGAGCGCGGCGCGGGCCGCGCTGCGCTCGGCCGGTTGGAAGCGCGTGGCGTCGACGCCGTTGGAAACCACCTCGACACGCGCCGCATCCAGCCCCCAGGGCAGAACACGCGCGCGCATCTCGTCGCTCATGACGAACACGCGGTTGCACGCGCGCAGCGCAGCCCGGATCATGCCCCCCTGCAGTCTTGGCACGGCCATGTGGTTGATGTCACTGCCGCGGCAACTGACCACCACCGGCAGGCGCAGCATGCGTCCGCACTGCACCGCCGCGAATCCGTATGGATACGCAAAGTAGGCCAGGATCACATCGGGGCGGAACTCCCGCGCCTCGCGCGCGACCGCGGCCCGGATGGAGTAGAAATATTCCCAGCCGTGGAGAAAGCGGGCCACCTTGGGCACCACGAAATAGCGCGGGTAAACGGTGTCGATTCCCTCCCAACTCTCACGCGCCGGAATGCCCGCGTACGCGCGATAGCGCCCTCGCGCCAGCGCGCGCGGCGTCCACGGCACCGTCGCCAGCACGCGCACGTCGGCGTGCGCTGCCAGCGCGCGCACATTCTGGAAGACGTGGATGCCCCACGTCGGATTGGACCGGTTCGGGAAAATCCCGGTCAACACGAGGACGCGCCGCCGGCCTCTGCGCTCGGCGGAGCTCACGAGTCCTTCGCGGTATACCCGTAGTACTTGTAGTCGTAGAAGTAAGGCAGCACGTGCGTGGCGTTGTTGAGGACCACGCCGATGATGTTGGCGCGCGAATCGTCGAGGACGTTCTTGGTGCGCTGCACCACCTCGCGCGGCGTCACGCCGGCGAGCACGACCAGGATGGTGGCTTCCACTTCGGAGCCAAGAAACAGCGTATCGCTCACGGGAAGCACCGGGGGGCTGTCGACGATCACGATGTCGTAGTAGAACTCGAGCTTGTTGAGCACTTCGCGCAGGTGCTCGCTCTCGAACAGGCGCCCGGGCTCGGGGATGCGGTCCCCCGCCGTCACCACACCGAGGTTGGGCAGCGGCGTCTTCTTGATGACTTCCATGGGATCGATGTTGTCGGCCAGGCAGTCCTTGAGCCCCAGACGATTGTCGAGGCCGAAGAGCTTGTGTGCGCGCGGGCGGCGCAGATCGGCATCGATGTACACCACCTTCTTGGTGGGAAACTGCCCGATGGTGAGCGCCAGCCAGCTCGAGATGGTGCTCTTGCCTTCGCCGCGGCTAGAACTCGTGATCAGGAACGACTTGTAATGCCGCCCTTCCCCGCTTTTCTTGGCGTTGTGATAAATGCGGCGCAGCTCGGTCGCCACCGGCGACTCGCTGTCATAGGTGTCAAAGATCAGCTGGCTTCGCGGATCGCGCGGTCTGGTGTTGCTCATGGCTGCGTCGCCCCCGACTGGGTGGATACCGAAGGATTCAGCTCGATCAGGTGCTCGCGCGATGACTTGCCGTAGAAGTAGAACGCGGAGATGAATACGCACACGAAGGTGACACAAACCGCTACCCAGATCACGGTGCGCTTGCGCGAGGTCTCGGAGACCCAGCGCGCGTTGCCCACGCGTGGAATGGTCCCCAGCACGCGCAGGCCCAGCTGTTTCTCCACGTCATCAACGCTGCGGTACGAGGAATCGGTGAACTCGGTGAGCAACAGGCCCGCCGCGCCTACCGTGGCGCCGAACAGGAAACAGAGCACGAGGATCTTGATCTTGTCGGGGCGCACCGGTGCCACCGGCTTGGCCGGCACTTCCAGCACGGTGACGGTCGTGCCCAGCGTGGTGTTCTGCGTGACCGCCGCGCCGATGCGGGCGTTGTTCTGCTGGTCCTTGAACTTGTCGTACAGCGTGCGGTTGCGCTCCACTTCGTCCTTGAGGCGCTGCAGCTCGGTTTCCTCGGCCGGGTTCCGCGCCACCTCGGCGCGGAACTGGCCCACATAGTTGTCGAGTTTCTGAAGCTTGCGGCGGAATGCCTTCACTTCACACTGCTGGTAGAAGTACTCCACCAGCAACGGGCGGTAGTCGACCGGAACAGTGGGGTACGCTTCATCGGACAGCTGCGAGAGGCGCCGCTGCAGCGCCTGCTGGGTCGCGACCACCGGATCCAGGCTCGGATCCCTGGAACGCGAATCACTGCCGATCTCGATCAGGAGTTCGTTCTCACGTCTGACGCCCAGCTCGTTGGAGAGCTTGCTCGTCTCCGGGTCGCGCAGCACCGCATCCGACGGCGGGATGCTGCCCAGCGCACCCGAAATGCGCCCCCGAATCTTGTCCAGCGTGGATTCCGAAGCGCGTACCGTCAGATCCAGGTCGGTACGCAGCTTCTCGGCGATGGCAACGTTCCGGTCGTTGACCGGATTTGCCGTGCTGATCGTGCGCCCGGCCAGCTCCTCCTGGAAATCGGACAACTCACGCTCGGATTTGTCGAGCCGGTCCTTGGCCACGGTGAGCTGCTCTTCGCTGAAATCGCTCACGACGCTGAGCGTGGTCATGGCCTGCTTGCGCTGCATGTCGATGTAGAGCTTGGTGATCGCGTCGGCGATGACGTAACACGCGTCTGGATTCGGATCCGAATAGGCGATCTTGAAGGTGCCCGACCCGCCCGCGTCGTCGATCTTGATGCGCCGCTTCAGGAATTCGCGCAAACGGCGGAACACGAGCTCTTCGGTGGAAAGCGCGGGATACTGCTGGTGGGCGAGCTCGGCCTTGGCGATGACTTCCGGGTCGCGATCGATGCCGAGCTTCTTGATCAGCTCGTCGAGGAAGTTGCTCCCCAACAGATCGGTCTCCATCTGTTTCTTGGTTTTCTCATCGCGAGTGCTGCGCGTACCGCGCAGCATCTGGTCCACGTCGCCGGTATTGGTACTGGGAGTTACGACGCGGATGACGGAGCTGGCCTCATACTCCGGCACCAGAAAGCGAACCCCGACCGACGCCACGATGAACGCAATTGCGAGCGGAACGAGAAGGAAGTACTTCTTTCGCCACAGAATGCGGGCGTAGTTCCCCAGGTCGAGATGAAACCCGGGTTCGTGGTCTTTTTGGTGCGTGACGTTGCGCATGCTCCGCGGCTCTGTCCCGATCAGTTGTTCGAGCTGCTCGCTTCGTTCTGAATCGTGTAATAAAGGAGAACGAGCGTGCCGAGTGCGGTCACGAAACTGAGAATGAGGCTCAGGTCACGCCCCGTGAAGCTCTTGTTCTGGATCGTCACCGTGTCACCGGGCCGGAGCTTCGGATTGCTATCCATTTTCCCCTTTTTGAGGAAATTATTGAGGTCGATCTTGAACGTCTCCGTCTTGCCGTCGTTGTCGGGTCGAATCAGGTGGACGTTGGACAGGTTGGCGCGGTCGGTCGGGCCACCGGCCAGGAGAATCGCGCCCACCAGATCACCGCGACCCGTCAGGCGATAGTTGCCCGGCCGGATGACGGCGCCCGTAATATTGACGCCGGCGGCGCCGCTGTAGGCTTCGTCCGAGCCCGGGATGATGACGGTGTCCCCCGGGCGCAGAATGGGGAGGTTCTGCACGGTGCCGTCTTCGATGGCAGTTTGCACGTCGATGAGCTGGCTCTGCCCCCCGCGGCTACGGTCCTGAACCAGGCGAACACTGCTCAGGTTGGCACCGGGCGCGGGACCGCCCGCCTCGCGAATCGCTTCCCACAGGTTCACGCTGGTCTCCGGAAAGGAATACTTTCCCGGAAACCGCACTTCACCGGCCACGAAGACGACATTCGAGAGCGCCTGCGAAATGTTGACCTCGACGCGATTGACGCTCGGGTAGTACTCCCGCAGCGACTGCAGAAGCTTGCTTTCGATCTCGGTCTTGTTGAGACCGCGCACGTTCACGTTGCCCACCAGCGGCAGGTTCACGTTGCCGTCTTCGCCCACGGCGAGTTGACGATTCAGATCCGGGCGCTGCGGCACCGAGAGATAAATGTGGTCGCCGGGGCCCACGCGATATTCAGAGCCGAGCGAGCCCGTCTGACTGTCGGACTTGCTCTGCGCGTGCGCAGGCGCCGGACCGACGGCGGCGAACGTGAACACGAAAGCGAACGCGATCACCAGCACGCGGCCGGCGGGCGTCGACAAAGCCTGCAGGAAGGAATTCAATTGCGTACCTCCGTCAACCCAGGGTCTTCAGACCGACAGTCTGGTACCACTGCACGGTGCGGTCGATGCCTTCTTCGAATGACGTGCCCACCTGGTACCCGAGTTCTTTCTGGATGCGTTCAATAGCCGCCATCGAGTGCTTGACGTCACCCGGACGCGCCGGTCCGTAAACGGGCTCGGCCGAACCGCCGATGCGCCCGCGCAGGGCCGCAAAAAGCTCGTTGAGCGTGTAGCGCCCGCCGCAGGCGATGTTATACACGCGGGCCCCGGTCACGTTCGCCTCACACGCCAGCAAATTCGCGCTTACGACGTTGGAAATGAAGGTGAAATCACGCGATTGCTCGCCGTCTCCGTAAATATTGGGTGATCTTCCCTCCAGCAGCGCCTTCACGAACAGCGGAATCACGGCGCTGTACTGGGAATTGGGATCCTGCCGCGGGCCGAATACATTGAAGTAGCGAAGCGACACCGTGGGGACGCCGTACAGCTCGCCGAAGACGCGGCAGTAATACTCGGCCGCAAGCTTCGCGACGGCGTACGGAGACTTGGGATTGGGCGTCATCGTCTCCACCTTCGGCAGTTCCTGGCTGTCGCCGTACACCGAAGAGGAAGACGCGTACACCACGCGTTTGACACCGTGCTTCTTCGCGGCGTTGAGCACGTTGAGCGTGCCCTGCACGTTGACCTGGTTGTTCGACGTGGGGTCCGCGATCGAACGCGGCACCGACGCCAGCGCGGCCTGGTGCAGCACGTAGTCGACACCCTTGACCGCTCCATCGACAGCCTCTTCGTCGCGTACGTCGCCCCGGATGAGATCGACCCGCGCCCCGAACTCGGCCACGTTTTCCTCGCGTCCGGTGGAAAAGTTGTCGAGCACGCGTACGCGCGCGCCCCGCTTCAGGAGTTCGTCGACGATGTTCGAACCGATGAAACCGGCGCCGCCGGTGACGAGATAAGTCGCCATCGCTTCCCTTCTATCCGGCTTAGAGGCGGACGATCTTGTCGGACTGCACGCCGCTATAAACGTTGCGCGTGTCAACCACGACCGGAATGTGCTCGAGCAGCAGTTTGTAATCCACGTTGTCGTGCCCGGTGACGATGACCGCGCAGTCGCAACCCGAAATCACTTTCGCAGTGAGCTCGACGGCGGGCACGCCCGCTTCTTCGAGCTCGTGGTCGTGCGCGTTGGCCCAGCGGTCGTGATACACCACTTCGGCGCCGTGCTTGCGCAGGAGCCGCATGACGTCGAGCGCCGGCGACTCGCGCACGTCGTCGATGTTGGCCTTGTACGAAACGCCCATCACGAGCACGCGCGAACCGTTGAGCGCGCGCTTCTTCTGATTCAGGGCATCGACCACGCGGGCGACCACGTATTCGGGCATGGAGCCGTTGACCTGGCCCGCCAGCTCGATGAAGCGGGCTTCGAACCCGGACTGCTTGGCCTTCCACGACAGATAGAACGGGTCGATGGGAATGCAATGCCCACCCAGGCCGGGTCCGGGGTAGAACGGCATGAACCCGAACGGTTTTGTGGCCGCGGCCCGTATCACTTCCCACACGTCGATTTCCATCTTGTTGCACATGAGGGCGATCTCGTTCACAAGACCGATGTTCACGCTGCGAAAAGTATTCTCCAGGAGCTTTACGGTCTCTGCCACGCGCGCGTTCGACACCGGTACCACCGTCGTCAGCGCGGACGAATACAGCGCCACCGCGATCTCCGTGCACGCCGGCGTCACACCGCCCACCACCTTCGGGATGTTGCTGGTGTTGAAACGCGGATTGCCGGGATCCACGCGCTCGGGCGAGAACGCGAGATGAAATTCCTTTCCGATGCGGAACTTCTCGTCCTCCAGCATGGGCTGGATGACTTCTTCGGTGGTGCCCGGATAGGTGGTGGATTCGAGCACCACCAGCATGCCGGGATGTTTGTACTTCGCGATCTGCTCCACCGACGCGACGATGTACGAGATGTCGGGATCCTTGGTCTTGCGCAGAGGAGTCGGCACGCAAATTTCGACCGTATCGCACTCGGACAGGCGCGAGAAGTCGGCGGTGGCAACCAGGTGCCCGCTCTGCACCAGCGGTGCGAGGGTTTCGGAAGCAACGTCCTTGATGTAGCTGTCAGCAGCGTTGACGCGCTTGACCTTTTCCGGGATCACGTCGAAACCGATGACGTGGTATCCCGCGTGCGCGAGCTCGACCGCCAGCGGAAGGCCGACGTAGCCGAGCCCGATCACGCCGACAGTTGCCTGGCGCGAACGAATCTTCTCGATCAGTGACATGGGAGAAAAACCTTTCTATGGGAAGCAGACGGGAGCCTAAACGGACGGGAGCGCTCCGGACAAGCCCTCAATTTCGGGGCCCGGCGGCGCCGCTCACGCCATTTCCTCGATGAGCTCCTCGGTGGTAACAACCGTGTTCTTGCCGGCGCGCTTGGCCTGGTAGAGCGCCTTGTCGGCCGCGTCGATGATCTCGCGCGGCGAGCCTCCGTCGCGTGGGAACGACGATACTCCTGCGCTGCACGTAATGCCGTCGGCCCGGGCGGCGTCAAAGTGGTGCTCCCGCACGCTGTCGAGCACACGCTGCGTTACCTTTGATGCGCCGGAAAGCCTGGTCTGCGGCAGCACCACGCCGAACTCATCGCCGCCGTATTTGCTGACGAAATCGATCTCGCGGCAACTCGCCTTGATAATGCCCGCAATCTCCTTCAGAACCTGGCTGCCGCTGATGTGGCCGTGCCTGTCGTTGTGCATCTTGAGGTTGTCGACGTCGAGCATGATGATCGCGAGTTGCTGGCCGAATCGTCCGGCGCGC
>CAZULB010000019.1:0-33899 GCA_964621155.1 uncultured bacterium
GACGCGGGTGCGCCGCTGTTCCTCGCCGAGTGCCACATGCCGCAGGGCTGGCAGAAGGTCGCTTTCAGCGGGCGCGACGCGAGCGGAGCGATGCTTCGCAACGGAACCTACTATTATACGGTAACAGCGGACGGCATCTCGCGCACCACGCGCGTCGTGGTAAATCGATAACTTTTCGCGACAGCGTTCGCGACCAAAGCCGGGCTCCCGAGCCCGGCTTTTTCGTTTCTCGTGCAAGGTTCCCAAGCGCCGCATTGCAGTTTTTCCACACGCCCTCGGCACTCGCCATTCGCCCGTAGTAAGATGGCGCGCGCATGCAGAACAAAGCGGACATCGTGGTGATCGGAGCGGGCGCGGCCGGGTTGATGGCCGCGATTCACGCCGCGCGCGCGCGGAGCAACGCATCTGTGCTTGTGCTGGACGGCGCGCGCAAGCTCGGCGCGAAGATCCTCATTGCCGGCGGCGGTCGCTGCAATGTCACCCACGATGTGGTGGATGAAAACGCGTTTGCGGGCTCATCGCGCCCCGCCATCCGCAAAGTGCTGCGCCGTTTCGATGTCCGCGCCACCACCGCGTTTTTTGCGGAGATCGGCGTCGAACTCAAGCGCGAAGAAACCGGAAAGCTCTTTCCCACTTCGGACGACGCGCGCACGGTTCTGAACGCACTTCTCACCGAAGCCCGCGCGCGGGGCATCACCATTTCTCATCCCAGGCGTGTGCAGGCGCTTCGTCGCGGGAGCGACGGCTTTACGATCTGGGCCGGTGATGATGATGTTCACGCGGCGCGCGTTGTTCTCGCGACCGGCGGGATGAGCATTCCGAAGTCGGGGTCGGATGGGTTTGGATACTCCCTCGCCCGCGCGCTGGGCCACACCACGACGCCACTCTTCACACCTGGTCTGGTTCCGCTCACGTTGCCGGGCGCGCATTTTCTGTGCGCGCTTTCCGGCGTCACCCTCCCGGCAACTCTCGAGCTGCGCGGCGGTACCGGCAAGCTCCTGGTCGCTTTCACCGACTCCACGCTGCTCACCCACTTCGGACTTTCGGGACCTTCGGTACTGGATATCAGCCGGCATTATCTGCACGCCCTCCACGCCGACCCGCGCGCGGCGCTGTTCGTGAATTTTCTCCCCGGCACAACGCCGGCGACGTTCGATGCGGAACTGCAATCCCTGGGCAGGCGTGACGTGTTCGCCCACCTGCGTACAAGGCTGCCCGAGCGCCTGGCGCGTTCGCTCTGTGAGCATGCGCGAGTCCCCGCGGGCACACGCGGCGATCAGATGAAACGGGACGCGCGCCGCGCGCTCACGGATGCGGTGACGCAGCTTGCGCTGCCGGTAACGGGTTCACGCGGGTACAACTTTGCCGAAGTCACCGCGGGCGGCGTACCGCTTTCGGAGCTTCGATTGGAGACGATGGAGTCGCGTGTGTGCGCAGGGCTCTTTCTATGCGGCGAGATTTGCGACGTCGACGGCCGCATCGGCGGCTATAACTTCCAGTGGGCGTGGTCGAGCGGGCACATCGCAGGTATTTCGGCTGCGCGCGCGGGTGAATGATTGCGCAGTTGCGGGTGCGGCACGCTGACAGCTAGAATGCCGCATGCCCGCAAGAGATCCCCGTCAGCCCGCAGAGCGACATCGCCTGATCGACCGTGTTCTATCCCCTTTCACGGTTCTCCAACCCGGCGAAGGCGCAGACGCGGCGTTGCTCACGCTCAGCGTTTTTCTGCTCTTGACCGCGTATTACGTGCTCAAGGTGGTGCGTGAGCCGCTTATTCTCTCGGCGGGCGGCGCGGAGCTCAAGAGCTACACATCGGCGGCGCAGGCCGTGCTCTTTCTGTTCCTGGTGCCGGCATACGGATGGCTGGCCAATCGCGTCGACCGTGGCCGCTTGATCGCCACCGTCACGCTGTTCTTCATCTCCAACATCATCGCGTTCTATTTCATGGCCCTCGCCTCGACGCCGGGTCTGGGCGTTGCCTTCTTCGTCTGGGTCGGAATTTTCAACATGATGATCGTGGCGCAGTTCTGGTCGTACGCGAACGACGTGTACACTCCCGAGCAGGGCAAGCGGCTTTTCGCGATCATCGGGTTCGGGCAGACGGCGGGGGCGGCGTGCGGCGGGTTGTTCTCCAAGTTCCTCATTCAGAAGCTGCACGTTCACCAGCTGCTGCTCGTCGCGGGCGCGCTGCTGTGCCTCTATCTGGTGGTGATCTTCGTCGTGCAGCGCCGACTGCGCCGCTACCTGCACGTGGCGCGCGTCGACGACGACATCATGGTCGACAAGCGCGGCGGGTTCACGCTCATCCTGAAAAGCCGCTACCTGTTTCTGATCGCGGTGCTGCTGTGGGCGCTCAATTTTTCCAACACCAACGGAGAATTCATCCTGGGCCGGGTGGTCACCGCCGAGGCACACGCCGTGAGCCAGGGGCTCACGGGCGCGTCTGCGGATGAGGCCGTCAAGCACTTCATCGGCACTTTCTATGCCGACTACTTCACATGGGTCAACGTCGTGACCGCATTCATCCAGCTGTTTCTGGTGTCGCGCATCATGCGCTATCTCGGTGTGCAGGCAGCGCTCTACGTGCTTCCGGTGGTGGCGCTGGGCGCGTACTCGATTGTCGCCTTCACACCCGTGCTGGCCCTGATCCGCGCCGCCAAGATCAGTGAGAACTCGCTCGACTATTCGCTCAACAACACCGCCCGCCAGGCGCTCTTCCTGCCCACGTCGCGCGAGGCCAAATACAAGGCCAAGGCCGCGATCGACACGTTGTTCGTGCGCGCCGGCGATCTGTCTTCGGCGGCGCTGGTGTTCGTGGGAACGCATCTGGCGTTTCAGACGCGCGGATTTGCCATCTCCAATATAGTCGTCATTGCGCTGTGGCTCGTGGTAGTTGCGACCCTGGCCCGGCAGTACCGCCTCATCACAAAGGACGTTCCCCGTGCGAATTCGGCGCCTGCGAACTAGCTCTGTATTCCTCCTTGCCGTCGCCGTCAGCGCAGCGCCGGCGTACGCGGCTTCTCCCGATTCGTCCATTACGGTGCGCAAGGTCGCGGCCGGAGAACACTACCGGGCCGGTTCGGTTCACCGCTTTCTCCTGGGCAGCGATTACCGCGACCTGTGGACCACGCCCGTGGCCGCTCCCGAGCTCGACTTTCGCTCGTTCGCGGGCGGACTGACGCCGGTACGTCGTGTGGGTGGACAGCAAACACTGGGTCTGGCGCTCAAGGGTGCGGATGGATTCGCGTACACCTTCCGCGGCCTGGACAAGGATCCCACCGAGATCCTTCCGCCTGATTATCGCGGCACCTTCATCAACAAGCTCATGCAGGACCAGATTGCGTCGAGCTTTCCGGGCGGCTCGGTGATCGTGCCGCCGCTTCTCGAAGCCGCCGGTGTGCTGCACGTGGAGCCCGAGATCGTGGTGATGCCCGACGATTCGCTGCTGGGAGAATTTCGTTCGGCATTCGCCAATGCGCTCGGCACCATTGAGGAATATCCGACGGCCGGAAAGGACGGCGCGCCGGGAACTTTCGGCGCCACCGAAATCATCAACGCCGAGGAAATGTGGAAGCGCATGGACGCATCGTGCTCCGACCGGCCGGACGCGCGCGCCTTTCTCACCGCGCGCCTCGTCGATCTGTTGATCGGCGACTGGGACCGCCATCGCAACCAGTGGCGCTGGGCGAAGATTCCCGGACAAGATCAATGGCAGCCCATTCCGGAAGACCGCGACCAGGCCTTCGTTCGCTTCGAGGGATTGATTCACACGCTCGGCCGCGAGCGCCTGCCGCAATTCGTGAGCTTCAGCGAAGAGTATCCCGATATCGACGGACTGACGTGGAACGGACGAGACGGCGACCGCCGCATTCTGGTTGGCCTCGACAAGCCGGTGTGGGATGAAGTCGCGGCGTCGTTGCAGGGCCGCATCACGGACGCGGTCATCGCGGACGCCGTGTCGCGCATGCCTGCCGAGTATCATGCGCTGGAAGGGGCAAGTATCGAGGGCGCGCTGCGCCAGCGCCGCGACAATTTGAAGGCGGAATCCGATCGCTTCTACCGTTTCCTGGCCAAACGCGTCGACGTTCGCCTCAGCGCAGAGAACGAAGTCGCTACGGTGACGCACCAGGGAAACGGCGATGTGCACGTGGCAATCGCCGCGCACGACGGCCGTTCCGTATACAACCGCACGTTCCATCCCGACGAAACGGAAGAAATTCGTGTCTACATGGATGGCGGGAACGACAGCCTCGTCACCACGGGTCCTCGCGCCAACATCAAAGTCCGCGTCATCGGCGGCGACGGCGACGACACCTTCGACGATCGCGCGGGCACACACCTGCGTGTGTCGGATTCGTCGGGCAACAACGAGGTGCTGAAGGGCAAGGGCACGTCGCTGGACACGCGCCCATACACGGCGCCCGTGCGCCCGAGAGCACCGTGGATCCCGCCCCGCGACTGGGGCCGGCGCAACTACATGTACCCCGTGATCGGCGGCAACACTGATCTGGGCGTTCTGTTCATGGGCGTGTGGCAATCGACCGGTTACGGTTTTCGCAAGGATCCCAACGCGGACGAACAAGTGGCGCGCGTGGCTTACGCGACGAAGGCCGGCTCATTCGGCGCGGACTATACAGGCAAGTTTCGTTTTGAAAACTCGCCCATGTCGATGGGTCTTTACGTGCGCCTCTCGGGGCTCGACTTTCTCCACTTCTACGGCTTCGGCAATGAGACGTCCAATTCCGCGGAAGATGACTTCTACAAGGTCAAGCACACCGAGTACGTGTTTGCACCTTCCCTGCAATGGGAACACAAACACACTACCGTGAGCGTGCGCGTGGGAACCAAGTACAACAAGACCGAGCTTCCGTCCGACCGGTTGATCACCGAGGTCAACCCGTACGGCACCGGGGATTTTTCGCAGGTCGGCGCCGGCGCCGGCATCGCGGTCGATACGCGCGAGTCCGAGGCGGCGTCCGCGGGCGGCGTCCGCGTACAGGTTGACGCCAACTTTTATCCGCCGATCGCCTCGGTCGAGGACAGCTTCGGTGAAGTTCACGGCGAAGCGGCGCTCTACCAGCCGATCCCCGGCCTGAAAACGCCCGTCCTCGCGCTGCGCGCCGGCGGCAAACATGTGTGGGGTGATGTTCCCTACCATGAAGCCGCGTACATTGGTGGCGCCAACACGCTGCGCGGATTTGCCAAGCAGCGCTTCGCCGGCGACGCATCGCTGTTCGGGAGTGCCGAGCTGCGTGTTCCGGTGACTCGCGTCTACATTCTCGTGCCCGGCCAGCTCGGCGTGTTCGCGCTCGGCGACGCGGGTCGCGTGTTCCTCGACGGCGAATCAAGTGACAAATGGCATTCCGCGTTCGGCGGTGGTCTATGGGTGTGCCTGGCTGACCCGGCCAGCGGCGTGAGCCTGGCAATTGCCGATAGTGAAGAAGGCACTGGCGTTTACGTCCACCTCGGCCTCTCGTTCTAGGCGCGGGCCCGGTACACCCGGCACCTCTCCGCGGTGCGCAGCCGCACCGTTTGTGCCCCCGTCCCGGCCGTGATAGATTCAGGGTCTCGCCGCTATTATCCGGCGGCCAGGAGGAAAATCTCGGTGGCGGCAGAATTCCAACTGCAAACCCAGACCCATCCCAGCGATCCGTCGCAGTTTTCGGACCTCGACACGCAAACCCAGCGTGGGTCCTACCGCATGCTTGCGGCGGCCGCCGGCATCTATGCCGCCGCGTACGCCCTGGCCTACCTCGCCGACTGGGGAATCCTGATCGGGAAAACCGGCCACTTCGTTTTCCCGCCGATGTTGGACAACATCTTTTCAGCCATAGCGATCGGATATGCGGTGTTCGTCATGTACACCAGCCGCAAGGCCGACTGCACGGCATGCAGATTCACGCGCATGGCGTTTTCATTCCTGGTGGTCGCATCGGCTGGAATATCCGTGCACGCCTGGAATTGGGAGATGGATCCCCATGCGGGAGGCGTCAGCTGGGTGGGCGTTTGGGCCGTTGCCTACGCGGGTATTGTCACGCTCACGCCCCGCCTCATGCTCGTGGGCGGGCTTTTGTCGTGGGCAATTCTCGTCGGCATTGCCGTCGCCAGCGTCGCGGTCCACGGCGTCCCGGCCAATTTTCCCGGCTCTCCCACCTCCGTCATCGTGCAGATCGCGCTCCCGGTACTGATCTGTGTCTTTATTGCATGGGCCATCTCGTTCAAGGTGTTCAAGCTGGCGCGTGACGTTTCCAAAGCGCGCCGCCTCGGCAGCTACCAGTTGAGCGAGAAAATCGGCGCCGGCGGTATGGGCGAGGTGTGGCGCGCGCGGCACCGCCTGCTGGCGCGTCCGGCCGCCGTCAAACTGATCCGCCCCGAATCGCTCGTCCCCGGCGGCGACAACTCGGACGCGCGCGCGATGCTCAAACGCTTCGAACGCGAGGCGCAGGTAACCGCCCTTCTCACCTCGCCGCACTCGGTGGCGCTGTACGATTTCGGCATCGCGGAAGACGGCGTGTTTTACTACGTCATGGAATTGCTGGAGGGCCGCGATTTGAAAACGCTCGTGCGTGAGTCCGGCCCCGTCTCCCCCGAACGCGCGGTTCACTTCCTGCGCGAGGTGTGCGACTCGCTTGCCGATGCGCACGACCGCGGGTTGATCCACCGCGACATCAAGCCGGCCAACATCTTTACCTGCCGTCGCGGGCGCGAATTCGATTTCACGAAAGTGCTCGACTTCGGCCTGGTGAAGAACGTGCGTGACCGTGACGAGAGTGTGACGCAACTGACCGGCGCGGGAACCACCAGCGGCACGCCGGGATTCATGGCACCGGAGATGATCACAGGCGAGGCCAACGTCGACGCGCGCTCCGATATTTATGCCCTCGGGTGCGTAGCGTACTGGCTGCTCACCGGTCAGATGGTATTCGAAGGCACCACACCGATGTCGGTTCTCATTCAACATGTGAAGGAAGAGCCGGCACCCTTGTCGTCGCGCACCGAACTTCGCGTTCCTCCTCGCCTGCAGGAGATCGTGCACGCATGTCTCGCCAAGTCGCCGGCGCAACGTCCCGCTTCCGCGGATGAGCTGGGCCAGATGCTCGACGCCGTGGCCGCCGAGCTTCCGGCGTGGACACGCGACCGCGCCCAGCAGTGGTGGCAGAAGAATCTGCCCAATCTGTACTACGCGACGGCGCGCGTCGATGCCGACAGCGGCGCATCGACGGTGGTAAATGTCTAGTGCCCGCCCGGCGGCCGCCGCGCCGATAAAGACCGCGGCCATCTGTGCGTTCGCGATGATCGCGACTCAGGTGGCCAGCAAGACCGCGCGCGACGCTCTCTTTCTCACCAACTTTCCCGTATCTGCGCTCCCGACGGTGCTGATTGCCGCCGCGGTGCTTTCGATATGTGCGGCGCTCCTCACCGCGCGCGCGCTGACGGCACACGGACCGGCTCGTATCGTGCCGCCCCTTTTCATCGCCAGCGCGCTGCTTCTGCTCGTCGAATGGTGGCTGGCGTCACGCGACGCGCGGCCGGCGGCGGTCGTCGTTTACCTGCATGTTGCTTCGCTGGGCTCGATTCTCATCTCGGGGTTCTGGTCGCTCATCGACGAAGCCTTTGATCCGCGCACCGCACGCGCCGGTATCGGCCGCATCATCGGCGGCGCCACCGCTGGCGGACTCTTCGGCGGCTTTCTCGCCGAGCGCATCGGCGACCTCGCCGGCGTTCTCTGGATACTTCCCTTCATCGCACTCTTTCACCTGGCATGCGGACTCCTGCTGTCGCGTTTCAGCGTCGATGGGCGTCACGGCACGACGCGCGATCGCTCCGGGTCGGAGCACGAAGAGTCGCCGCTGCGTGTGCTCCGGCGCGTCCCGTACCTGCGCGCGCTGGCCATGATGGTCTTGTTCGGCAATATTGCCGCAACCCTGCTCGACTACCTGTTCAAGTCACGCGCGGCGGAGAGTTATCCCGAGGCGCAGGACCTGGTTCGTTTCTTCGCCGTTTTCTACGCCGTGGTGTCGGTGGTCACACTCGCCGTTCAGACCGGCATGTCACGGAGGCTCCTGGAGAGTATCGGGATCGCCAACACCGTCGCGGTCAGGCCCGGCACGGTGGTTGTGGGCGGTCTGCTCACGCTCACGTCGATGGGCCTTCTGGGCGTGGGGATGTTACGCGCGGGAGAAATGGTGCTGCAGAGCTCGTTGTTCCGCTCGGGGTACGAGCTTCTGTTTACTCCCGTCGTCCCCAACGACAAGCGGCGCACCAAGACCATCGTCGACGTGGGGGCCGACCGCATGGGCGACATCGTCGGCGCCGCCATGATTCGCGCCGTCATTCTGCTGCCCGTCGTCGCCGCGGATTACCTCTTGCTGGCGCTGGCGATCGCAATCTCGCTGGCTTCACTCGGTGTCGCGCGTATGCTGCACCGTGGATATGTGCGCGCGCTCGAAGCCAGCCTGCTGCACCGCGGCGAAGCGCTGGATCTCAGCCACGACACCGGCGCAAACGGGCGCACGCTGTCGATGGACTCGTTCACCGGAATCAACCTTTCCATAGCCGGAGCCGACATTCCTATCGACGAACTGCGCACCATGGAAGCTCTGCGCGGCAGAGCGACGGGCGACGACGCGGGCGCGACCCGGCGCGCCGAAAACTCGACCCTGTTCCGGGACGCCGATCCCGAGATCCTGTCGCTCGCCGAGCTGCGCTCGGGCAACCCGAAGCGTGTTCACGCCGAGCTATCGAAGAGCCGCGCCATCACACCCATGATTGCCGCGCAGCTCACGACACTGCTGGCATGGGACGAAGTGAGTGGCTGGGCCTCGCGCGCGCTTGCCAAGGCGGCGCCCAACGTTACCGGACAACTGGTCGACCGGATGCTCGACCCCGAGGAAGACTTCGCCGTCCGCCGGCGCATTCCGCGCATTCTTTCCAGTTGTCCCACGCGCCGCGCCATCGATGGACTGATGGCCGCGCTTTCCGACGAGCGTTTCGAGGTTCGCTATCAGTCTGCCCGCGCGCTCTCACGCATCCACGAGACCACGCCCAACCTCACCCTTGACGCCCGCATCGTCTACGCAGCGGTGCAGCGCGAGACGGCCGTCGACCCGCGCTTGTGGAGCGAGCAACGGGTGATCGATGACCCCGACGGGAGTGAAGGCGCGGGAGCGGTAGAACCGGCGCCGGGCAATCGCGGTGGACGCCGCATGGAGCACGTTTTCACCGTGCTCTCACTCGTGCTCCCGCCCGCGCCTCTTCGCATTGCCTATAAGGGGCTCTTGACCGACGATGCCATCCTGCGCGGCACCGGCCTCGAGTACCTCGAGAGCGTATTGCCGCGGGAAATCTGGAACGGATTGCACATCCATCTGGACGCCACGGGCAAGATGACCGGGTCCGGGAGCAGCCAGGATGAGGCGCTGGAGAAGCTACTTCGCTCCAGCCATTCCATCGACGTGAACCTCGCGGAACTTCGCAAGCATGCTGAACAGGGAGGTGCGGGCGGTGAGCGGTGAACGCGGGCATGCCGAGATTCTCGGCCCTCCTCTGCGCACACTGGCCGAGAGCCTGGACGTGCGTGACATCTTCGCGCGTATTTTAGAGGCGGCTCGTACCGTCGTGCCGCACGATTCCCTGATGATGGGAGTGATGAACCCAGACGGCGCCAACGTGCGCGTCGAGGCTCTTTCGGGCGAGCTCCGCGACCCGGCTCCAGTGGCGCTCGGTTTCGCGGCGCTTATTCGTTGATGAGCTGGCGCCAGTCGGTGACGAGGTTGAGCGACTGCGCCGCGCCCGTGCTCTGCGGAACGATTACGAGCAGGCGCTTCCCATCCGGCGTAAGCGCCCAATTCCCCGCCACAGTCTTGCCGCCGAAGATCTGCGTCGTGCTTCCAATCGTGAGCCCCTCTCCACGCCCGTCGACTTCGACGCGCATGAGGTGGCCGTCTTCGGTCGTGTACAGAATGCCACGACCTTCCGGCGTCCACTGCGGATTCGACCCTCCCTGCGACGACACCTGCCAGCGCCCGGACAGCGACGGGTAGCGAACCACCACCACTTCGGAACGGCCCGACTCATCGGTGTCGTATGCAAGCCAGCGCCCGTCCGGTGAGAACGCGGGGGAGTTCTGGTTGCCGGGCACGGCGATCAGGTCGTGGAGCTCGCCCTTACCCGACAACGAGAGCAGGGTCATGTCGATGCCCGTCTTCGGACGTTGCCGCATGATGACAAGCGCGCTCCCGTCGGGAACGGCTGCGCCCGTCCATATCGAGGTGGCGGGCATATCCATCAACGTGCGCTGCTCGCCCGATCCGTCGGCGGCGCGAGCGCAAATTTTTCCGAGCACATTGCCGTAGTACACAGTCTTCATGTCGGGCGAGAACACCGGGAATGCAGCCGGATCGGGTCCGAAGGTGAACCGCGTGCGTACGCCGGTGGCCACGTCGACCATCCACAGGTCGAAGCGGTCGCTGCGATCGCACGTGATGAGGCGGCGCCCGTCGGCGGACAACGCGACCTGCGTGGTGGGCGCGGGGTCACCAAGCTTGCCCAGCTCGCGGCCGTTCATGTCGAACCAGGTGAGCTGATTGGCCGCCTGGCTCGCGCGTCCATACCACACCAGCGTGCCGGACGCCGACATGTCAAAGTCGCCGGCGAAGCGGTACGGATTCACCTGGATGTTCTGCGCCACCGGCGCCGGCCTCCCGGTGGGGCTGAGCGTGCCGGGATCGAATCCCTGCACCACAAGACTGTTATCCGTCACGTACGCCACGTGCCGTGCGTCGACCAGGCGAACCTGGGATTCGCTCTTGAGCACGCGTGAGCGTTGTTTGGTCGACAAATCGACACAGTCGATGCTGGCGACGGGGCTGGTGGCGCCGCCCACTACAAACAGCACGCGCTTGCCGTCGGGAAGGAATACGGGCAGGCGGTGCGTAATGCCTGTCGAGTCGAGCATCGTGATGCTCTCCGGGGTGCCTCCGGTAGCGGGCACGCGCTGCAGTCCATCGAGGGGCCCGGGCGCGAACACGATGGTTCCATCCGCTCCCCACGCAGCGCCGCGGCCGTCGATGGCATCGCAGATGGTCTGCACCAGCCCGCCATCGGCTGCCATGCGCTTGAGCTTGTGGTCGGCGAAGAAACCGACATTGCGCCCGTCGGGAGACCAGAACGGGTACGACGCGCCGTCGGTGCCGTCCACGCGCGTCGCTTCCGCGCGGTCGAGACGGCGCAGCCACAGGCGCTGCGGCTCATCCTTGCCACTCGCGGTGATTGCCAGCGTGCGCCCGTCCGGCGAAAGCACGAACGAGACGTCGTCGGGATCGAGCTGCATACCGTCGGGAAGGGTGATCGTCGCGCGCACCATCGGGGTAGGCGGCGCATGGTGCGCGCGATATCCACCCGCGATCCCGAGTGCAACCGCGAGCACCACTGTCAACGCGAGCGCCCACACGGGCAAGCCGCGACGCGACGGTGCTGCAGGCGTCGCGGCGGTGGTCATCGCCTCCGGCTTTCCCGCGATTTCTTCTTCCAGTCGAATGCGAGCGTCGCCGATGTCGCGCAGACGCTGTTTCGGATCCTTCACCAGGCACCGGCGCAGGAGGTCGCGCACGCGCGCGGGCGTCGACGCCGGCAGCGCGTTCCAATCGGCCTCGTCCTTCATGACCGACGCCAGCGTCTCCGACACCGTCTCGCCTACGAACGCCTGCCGCGCGGTGAGCATTTCGTACAGCACGGCGCCGAATGCCCAGACGTCGGCCCGACGGTCAACGACTTTACCCTTCGCCTGCTCAGGCGACATGTACGCGGCTGTGCCGAGAATCACGCCCATCTTTGTCGAGCCCACAGTGAGCGTGGGAGACTTGGAGAGATCAGAGCCGCTCCCGGTGGGATCGTCCGAGAGCGCCTTGGCGAGACCAAAGTCGAGCACCTTCACCGAGCCATCCGGCGTGAGCTTGACGTTGGCCGGTTTGAGATCGCGGTGAATGATGGCGCGCTCGTGCGCGAACTCGAGCGCATCGGCAATCTGCTTTGCGATCGGCAGCGCCTCATCGGCAGACATCGCCCCCTTCGCGATCCTGTCGGCCAGCGTCGGACCCTCGACCAGTTCCATCACCAGTGCGCGCGATCCGTCGATCTCCTCGATGCCGAAAATGGACGCGATGTTCGCGTGTGAAAGCGAGGCGAGCAGTCTTGCTTCGCGCTCGAAGCGCGCCATGCGTTCGGGGTCGCACGCGAATTCCGCGGGCAGCACCTTGATGGCAACGTCGCGTCCCAGGCGCGAATCGCTGGCGCGATACACCTCGCCCATGCCGCCGGCTCCGATCTGCGCGGTCACACGGTAGTGGGCGATCGATTTTCCGATCCAGGAACTCATTGCGAAATCCCCTTCTTCTCGAGACTCTCGAGCTGGGCATCGAAGTCGAGCACGACATCGATGCGGCGGCGCGCGAATTCGGGCCGCGCGATGCGTGTCATGAGAAAACGTGAGCCGTCGGGTGTGATGTCGTACGGGCGCACATCCGCCTCGACACCCCGCCCCGGCGGAAGATCAAACAGCTTGCGTGCACGGCTGAAAGCAATCGAGCGGCCGCTCACTTCGTAGCCGGCGGCGTACAACGAATTCTGCGCAAGCCAGTACAACTCCTTGCGCGTCGGCGACCACAACGGCATGCGTCCACCGCCGACAGACACCTGGATCTTGTTGGACCCGGGCGGATATGAGCGCACATAGACGTCGATGCCTCCCACGCCGCGCAGCGCGTACGCGATCCATTCTCCGTCGGGCGAGATCGAAGCGTCACGCTTGTCGCCGGGCTCCGAGAGCAGCGCTGTGGTTTCGCCGCCGGCCAGCGGGACCTCCATCAGGTCGGCCTGTGCATTACCCCACGGACTGAAAATCACCTTGCCGTCGCCTGTGACTGTCGACATGACGATGGGTTCCGGACGCTTGCAAATGAGCTGCGGGCCGGCATCGCTGTCGAGAAACAGTCGCTGCACATTGAAGGTACTGTTGACCTCGTTCTGGTAGACGATGCTGCGCCCGTCCGGTGTCCAGTACGCCACCAGTGACTTTCCGTCGAAGGACAGGCGGGTGAGCGTCTCGCGCTCGACATCGTAACGCCAGATGTCGCCAATTCCATAGGTGGGTCCGATGGTGACAAGGATCTCCCTGCCATCCGGCGAGACGCGCGGCGCGTTGTACTCGCGCGCCGGAGCGGGCACGCGTGCGGTCGTGCCGTCATACGCCACCCATACCATCTCGGCCTCGTCGGAACCTTCGACGCGCGGCGCAAACACGAGCGTTCCGTTGCGCGACAGCGCGAAGTGCACGGCACCGCTGCTGGGCTCGCGGTCGATGTGATCCAGGACCGGAACGGCCGGACCGGTGATCGCGGGTTTGTCGGTTTGCATGGGCGCGGCCAGCATTGCCCCCTGGCGCGAGAAGACGAGATATCCCGGAGCGCAGTAGCGCGCCATCGACGCGCCCTTCAACAGAACGCGCCGCTCCCCGGACGCGAGATTGGCGGCCGCGATGGTGGCGTCTTCGTAGTTGCCGGGGCTCTGCGCGGAACCGACCGTGAAGATGACCCAGTCGGTGCCCGGAATAGCATCCGGCCAGCGATGCGTACGTTCGGCCTGGGTGGTGTCGAGCGCCGTGACTGCCTGCGGCGTCCCGCCCGCCGATGCAATGCGCATGAGCGGAAGCGTGGCGTGCGTGGTGAGCACGATCGAGCCGTCATCGAGCCACACTCCGCTGCGGTCCGCACCCACATCGCAGATGTCGAAAACCGGTCCACCGCTCACCGATATCTTGTGCAGCTTCGAATTGGAGAAAAACGCAATCCACTTGCCGTCGGGCGAAAAAAACGGTCCGTGCGCATCGTCGGTGCCATCGAGCATGGTGGCCTCGCCGTCGCCGAGCCGCCGCACGAACAACCGCACCACACCATCACGGCGTGCGCAGTACACGATGCTGCGGCCGTCGCTCGAAATGTTGAGCAGGAGGTTCTCTGTGCCGCCGTCGAGCACGTCGGTGGGCGGGAGCGCAATAGAAAGATGCGTCTGTTCGGCGGGCCCGGGATTGTCTCCCACTTTGTCGATGATCGTCAGGACGATGATAAAGGCCATGATGGCAAGCATGATCCACACTCCGCGGCCGCGTTTCTCCCGGCGCCTCCCTTTCTCCGGTTTCGCGGCTGTCGCCGCGATTTTCGGATCCGAATGCGGCCGCGCCATGACGTCCTCGATGGCGATGCGGATTTCTCCCGCGTCACGCAGGCGTCGTTGCGGATCCTTTTCCAGGCAACGACGCAGGAGCTCACGCATGCGCGTGGGCGCTTCGGCGGGAATCAATGACCAGTCGGGCTCACGTGTTACGACGGCGGCGAGCACGTCGGTGACGGTTTCGCCATCGAAGGCCTTGCGGCCAGTCAGCATTTCATAGAGCACGCAACCAAAGGCCCAGATGTCGGTGCGCCGGTCGACCGACTTGCCGCGCGCCTGCTCCGGCGACATATACGCGGCCGTGCCCAGAATCATCCCCGCGGCCGTGTGTCCCGACGCCAGCGTCGGCGACTTGGACAAATCCGAGCTCGTTACTCCACTCGTCGCCGCATCGAGCGCTTTGGCGAGCCCGAAGTCGAGCACTTCCACCTTGTTGTCTTCGGTGACGGTTACATTGGCTGGCTTGAGGTCGCGATGAACGACGCCGGCCTCGTGCGCGGCCTCGATGGCCTCGGCGATCTGGCGCGCAATGACGAGGACCTCGTCGACGGGAAGCTTCCCGCGCGCGATGCGCGCGGCCAGGCTCTCGCCGGGCGCAAATTCCATGACCAGGAAGCGCACATCCTCGACGTGGTGGACGGAATGCACGGTCGTGATGTTGCCGTGATTGAGCGACGCAAGCACTTTGGCTTCGCGGTCAAAGCGTGCGGAGCGGTCAGGGTCGTTGACGAAGACGTCCGGCAGAACCTTGATGGCGACCTGGCGCTCGAGCGTGGTGTCGATTGCCCGCCAGACGACACCCATGCCGCCCTCGCCAACTTTGTCGACGAGACGATAGTGAAGAAGCAGGGTGCCGGGCTCGAGCCGCAACTTGCTGCTACTTCCAACCCTTGCGCTGACACAGCGACACAATGTGAGCAACGTGGTGCCGGCTGTGCCACTGGTACAGGAACACGACCCTGGCGAGCGTCATGGTTCCGTTCTCAGGGTGTTGGATGGTGCGCGCAAACGCGGACTCGGGAAGCGAACGCAGGAACTGCACCCAGCGCACGTGTAGTGCTTCAAGCAGTGTCAGTGAATTCGCGATGGGAGCTTTGTGCGCGTCAGCAAACAACACCCAGTCGTCCTGGTTGTAAGCCGTGACAAGCGGGTTGTTTTCGGCCACACCCAGCTTGCAGCGGATGTAGGCATTCATGTGGCTGTCGGGCACGTGGTGAACCACCTGCCGCACCGTCCAGCCGCCGTCGCGATACGGCGTGTCGAGTTGCTGATCCGTGAGCCCCGCCACCGCGTCGCGCAGTGCGCGCGGACACGCGGCGATGTCATCAATGGCACGCTGGATGTCGTCAAAGGTATACGACACCGGCATCTTGAATTCACCAATGGGATAGCGCATGTCTTCCATACCCGCGACGATACCACAGGCCTGCCGCGGGCGGAAAGAACGCTTGCGGCGACGGTTTGCGCGCGACCGTTGGCGTGATACATTGGAGTCCAATGATCTCCACGGCGAAACCTTCCGAGCCCGTCCGCATGGTATATGCCCGCGCCGACGGCACCATCCTCGACCATCCGGGCCTGACCCTGGCCGGCGTGGGCGGCGCCGGACCACGCCCTGTCCGCGGGGACGAGCTCATTCCCCTGCCGCGCGGGAGCGACCTCTTTCTGCTCCCGGGACGACGCCCCATTGGTTTCGAAAACGGGAGTGCAGTGGAATGGGATGGAGAGGGCGAAGAGGTATGCGCGGTCGCTGCCTTTCTGGCTCCCGCGTGGACGATGTTTCTGCACCCCGCGTACCGCGCGTTGCCGGATGCACCCATGCTGCCGCTGTTTGCGTATTCCGCGGTGGGTTTTGCAGACGACCAGTTCTGGGCCACGGGATTGCGCGTCGATGAAGACGTGCGCCAGGATCCGTGGCGCTTCGACATCGACCGCATCACGAAGCAGGTCATAAAGCGCGTCGATGAGATGGGATCCAACCTCGTGGTGCAGCAGCTCAAGCACTGTGCGCTCGACTACGGCTGTCGCGCGGCGCAAAACTATTTCATCGGCCGGCACGAAGCACCTATTCCCACCAGTGTGGCTTGCAACTCGAAGTGCATCGGCTGCATCTCGCTCCAGCCCGACGGCGAATTTCGCGCCAGCCACGACCGCATCCGTCGCGCGCCCACGCCCGACGAGATCGCCGACATGGCGGTGGGACACATCGAGCGCGTGTCCGAAGCCGTGGTGAGCTTCGGCCAGGGCTGCGAAGGTGAACCGCTGCTTGGCCGCGACCTCCTCCCGCTCGCCACACGCGCCATTCGCGCGCGCACGAAGCAGGGCACAGTCAACGTGAACACTAACGGAAGTCTGCCGGGGGTGGTGGAGGCGATGTGCCGCGAGGGGTTGGATGCGATCCGCGTGTCGATGAACAGTGCGCGCACGGACGCCTACGAAACCTATTACCGGCCCAAGAAATACACGTTCGACGATGTGCGCGAGACGCTCCGCGTCATGAAGCGCTACGACCGTTACCGATCCATCAACTATCTCGTCTACCCGGGGTTCACGGATACCGAAGAAGAACTCGAAGCGATCTCAGACTTTGTCGAGGACGCGCAGCTGGACTTGATCCAGATGCGTAATCTGAACATCGATCCCGAACTGTACCGTGAGCGCATGCCAGCCGGCACCGTCAAGGAAGGATTCGGCATGCGCGAGTTCATGCGCCGTCTCTCCGCGCGCTTCCCGCGCCTGCACTACGGCTACTTCAATCCCCCGAAGGAAACCTACGCGCGCTGGCGCGCCGCCCCCTAGCGTTCAGTCCCTCCCCAGCACCATCTTGCCCAACGCCTGCCCCACCGACGACGGCAGATCACCGGGACCTTTGTGCGCGTTCGACATCAGCACCATCAGGTCTTTTCCGCGTTCGGCGTGCATGCACAGGAATCCCCGGTCATCGCCGCCGGCCCACAGTCCACCTTCGCCGCCGTATTTCTTCGCCTGCTTCGCGGCAAGCAACGTCCCCCCGTGCACGGCCGTGATGAACTTCGCCAGATCTTCTACCGTGGAGGCCATGCCACCGCTCCCCATCACCAACCATGACGTGCGCCCCCAGTACTTGGGCGAGTTGTCCTTCCCGGGGCTTTCCGCCTCGTAACCAATCGCGATCCGCCTGTCGCTGACCTTGCGCAGCCCTTCGTGCAGGAAGGTGCTGGTCATGCCGGCCGGCTTGAACAACTCCTGCTGCAGGAAATCTCCATACGACTGCCCCGACACCGTCTCGACCAGCGCGGCGAGCAGCACCCACGCCGAATGCGAGTGCGCGTTGCCTTCACCGGGCTTGAACAACAGCGGCCGCTCGAAGATGCGCTTCACGGCGGTGGCGCGGTCAATCCACGTCAAGTCGGGGTTGGCGTCGATGCCGGGACGGTGATGAAAATTGGCGAGCCCGGATTGGCCCGACATCAGTTCGTCAATAGTGATGTCCTTCTTGTCCGCGGGTGCGTCGGGGAAGTACTGCGAAATGCGATCCGATGTTTTCAACTTCCCCTTCTCTTCGAGCTTGAGCACCGCCGCGCGTGTGAAATCGATGGGAGTCGAACCGATGGCGAAAATTGTGTGGGTGCCGTTGTGATACAAGAGGTCGCGATCCGCCTCGCCGTAGCCCTTCGCGAGCACCACCTTGCCGTCGCGCACCACGTACACGGCCCCGGAGAAACCGTTCTTTGCCTCTTCGTCCATGCGCGCAGCGAGCGTCTCCCACGTGATGGGCTTTATCTCCATCCCCGGCTCGGGCGGCGCCAGACCGGCGTCGAGGTCGAACGCGGTGATCAGATACGGCACCGCCGCCTGCGTGCGAAACGTGAGCGCCCGGCTCCCCGCCGGCAGCAGAAACTTCATGTGCATGGTGCCATCCTCGTCGCGATTGACGAGCAGGCCACCGAAGTTGTTGAGCGCGGCGCGAATCTCCCGCAGATGACCGAGGAGAGGACGGGCGTCCGTGAACGACGCGCGATACTCGGGAGCAAAATGCTCATCCGCAAACTTACGCAACGGATCGTCACCGGTGGTGGCCATCAATGCTTCGATGGCCTGCACATGACCGCGGCGCGCGTTGGCTTCCGCGTCGTCGGCATGGGCCCGAACCGCCGCCGTCGCAAACGCGATCGCAATGCACAAGACTGCCAGGGGCGCTCGTTTCACAGGAATCCTCCTTGCGGGTAGTGGGTGTGGAACACCGCAAGGGAAGAAAAGTCCCCTCGCCGCGCCCTCAAACAGACGTTTGCCCGGTTCCCCCGACCGACGCGATGAGGCGCTCGGCGATGCTGTCCACGCCGTTCCATATAATGTGGCCGCCGGGCCGCTCGACGCAGTCGGCAAGCCCCGCAGGCAGGGTCCGGCACAATGAACCCTTCTCCCGCGAGCCATAAATGCAGGTGATCTTCAATCCGCGCAGCCTTTCGAGCTCGGGCAATACCGGCAACGAGGTCGATCGCACCAGATTGATCACGAGGTCGGCGGGATGAAACTGAAAATCGATGGTGCCATCGGGGCCGAGCAGGACGAGTTCGCGCACCCGCGCCCGCAGGTCCTCACGGAGCCGCGTCACCATGAACGGCAGCACACAAGCGCCGCGCGAGTAGCCGATCAGCAACACATCGTTTCCCTGCCAAACGCGCAGGTAGTAGTCCATCACGCGTTCGAGGTCGTGTGAGGATGACTCGGGCGTGCGCCGCTTGAGGAAGTAACGCAGGCAATTCATCCCTGCGACCGGGATGCCGGCGGCGGACAGGCGCAGGCTGAGCCCTTTTTCGGTGACGTTCCAACCGCCGTCGCCGGACAGAAGAACGGCAATCGTCCCCGACTTCGTTCCCGTCGCCGGCACTTCGACGAGCGGAAGATCTTCGAGCCCGGGAGGATGAGCGTGGCGCGCATGCGGTGCCGTCTCGCCGGGCACCGGATCCTCGCGGTCGTCGATCTCGGTAACGCGGCGGATGGAAAGCGCGATGCGCGCCAGATCCGCCGGGTTTCCATACACCAAATAGCGTGGCTCCCAGATGGTGGCGAACTTTGCCTTGTATCGCCGCAGTCCCTGGTAGTTGAACCAGAAATTCATCCGGCTGAAGAAGTAGTGCACGATTTTCTCTTCCACTCCCGCCACTTCATCGGGCTGAAAACCCGACATGGGAGCGAGACCCAGGCTGAAACGTGTGAAGCCCTCTGCCTTGCTGTCGGTGAACAGCTTGACGAACATGAAATCAATCACACCGTTGGGCGCGTCCGCACGCTGGCGCATCATGTCGATGGTGGCTTCGCCCGAGCGATACGACGGCACGATGTTCATGAAAGCCACCGGGCGTCCGCTCGCGTCGAACGTCACCAGCAGCCTGCTCTCGCGCACGTAGCGGTCCTCGAACAGCCCCAGTGTGAAGCGCCGTTCACGATGTCCGCGGTGCTCGAGCCAGTCGTCGGAGATCTGCCTCATCTGCACAATCACTTCGTCCGGCACCGGCGGCTCGAAGTATTCCATGCGGTAGCCGTCACGCTCGAGGCGCCGCACCGCGTGGCGGAGTTCCTTCTGCGGCCGGCCCTCGAGGGTGAAGGTGGTTAGGTCGACAATCGCTTCATCACCGAGCTTGAGACGCCGGAATCCCAGCGAGCGGTACAGCGGCCAGTAGTGGGGCGTAGCCTGATGAAACACAGGTTCCCAATCCGCCTGCGTGCAGAACTTGTCGAACTCGGTTATGGCTTCGGCGATGCGATCCTCCGGCCCGATGGGATCGCCGAGCACGACCGCAAAATTGCCGCTGACGCGGTAGGCAATGAATGCATCATGCGCTCGGGTCAGAAAAATCGACTTGTCGCGCCAGATGGCAAAATAGTCCAGGGCCGTGCGGCCGTGTTTGCGCAGGATTTCCGCCGCAGTCTGACGGTCGCGCGGTGCTTCGCGCAGGCGGTAGAGCACGGGGCGGTAGAGCTTGATCGCCGCGTATATAATGATGGCGACGCTCAGCACCTCGAGCGACTGGATGAACCATTGCGCCAGGCGGGTGCGCGGGACGATGGCGGGGTCGTCCAGAAAGAGCATGAACTCGAACGTGCGCCGGATCGACCCCGAAATACTGAATTCAACCCCGAACTCGCGGCGATCGAAAAACCAGAAGCCGAGGATTCCGTAGATCGCACACACCGCGGCCACCCCACCCACCTCTGCCAGCGTGCGCCCCAAACCCGGACGGCCGCTGCGCACCGTGAAATACTTCCGGGCCGGAATCAGCGCCGCGAGGCTGGCGAAGGAAATGAACGCCTCGCGAAAATCGAGACCCTTCGCGATGTGGAACAGGCATGAGAGCACGAGCATCATGAACACGGTGTTGTAGGCGCGGCGCTTGCGCTTGCGAATGTTGACCGACACGACGATCAAGGCAATGCCGGCCAGCATGGTGACGAAGCGGGACAGATGAACGAAGCCGCCGGGCATGAAGCTCTCGATCTGAGCCACGCGCACGGGAATGAACGGCCGCTCCACCGAGGCGAGGTTCAGGATTCCGCTCGCGAGGGCGAGCAACGCCACGAGGTTGACGACAACTTGTCCCTGGGAGAACGATTCGCGGGAAATGCGCTCGGACATTTGCACGACTTTAACACGCGACTGCCCGTGACGTTGCCGGCGAAATTGTCTTGCCCGCGATGGGGCCCGACCGGGCAACGACATCGAGCGGCGCCGCCATGCCGGACAAGTGATTGACGACCCGAGGACTTCGTTCTTAGACTGCCGGCATGCGCCGTTCCATTGCTTCCGGGGCCATTGTGCTCGGTCTGACCGCGAACATTCTCGCTGCCGCCAATGCACCACCCGCGCCGCGAACGATTCCCTTTCGTACCCGCACCATGGGCACGTGGGGCGCCGTCAACATCGCCACCAGCGACTCGGTCGCGGTTGCCGATCCGGCGCTGGCTGGCCTGCTCGTCTTCCACCACGTCGACTCTCTGATGAGCAACTGGACCGAGAACAGCGAAGTGGCGCGCATCAACCGCGAAGCAGGCACGTCGACAATCTCCATCGATGGCGAGGTCGCGCAGGTAATCGCGTGCGCGCTCGACGTCTCGCGTGCGACCAGCGGCGCCGAAGACATTACAGTGGAGCCGTTGGTCCGCCTGTGGGGTTTTCTCGGCGGCAAGCCGCGCGTGCCCGCCGCGGATGAGGTGAAGGCCGTGTTACCACGCGTGGGGTGGAAACAACTCAAGTTCGATGCAAGCGCACGGTCGCTGGCATTCGCCCGCGACGACGTGCGCATCGACCTGGGCGGTATCGCCAAAGGCTATGCGGTCGATGGCGCCGCCGCCGTGCTGCGCAAGGCGGGCATTGCCAACGCGCTTGTCGACCTCACCGGCAACATGATGGCGATGGGCAGTGCACCCGGCCACGACGGCTGGATCGTCGGCGTGCGTGATCCCTCCGACAAGGAAAAACATCTCCTGCGTGTGCATCTGCACGACGAGGCCATCTCTACATCGGGCAACTACGAGCAATTCATCGACGCCGACGGCAAGCGCTATGGCCACATCATGGATCCGCGCACGGGTTGGCCCGCGCATGGCGTGAGCTCCGTTACAGTGGTGGCGAAGAGCGCGCTCGTCTGTGACGCGTGGGACACGGGGCTGTTTGTGCTCGGGTCGGCAAAAGCTTGCCAGCTTGCAAAGGCCAATGACGACATTGCCATCATCGTCGTCGAACCGGCTGCCGGTGGTCGTTTCCTGATCTGGATCGAAGCATCCCTCCGCGAGAACGTCGAGATAGACGCCGCCACAGACTCGTCCGCAGACATCCGCTACTTCTAACCTGTTGTTCCCCGACGCGCGTTTGGCGCGTGCCTTGCTGACTCCGGGCAACTCTTATCCACAAAGTCGAAACGCCGCGCCGGTATGCGGAGAACCGCGATGCGGGCCACCGTCACGCCGGACGTGAACACCCTTCGGGGTGCCTGCCCCGCGGGCATTTCGCACCACCTCGGTGCGAAATGAAATCGCGCGTGCGAGATACGGTGAAAACGGCGTTACGACGGAGACGGAGAAATCATGGGAACGAGCCGGAAACGATACGCCATCACGGGGACGCATGCGATCGCATGCGCCACGCTGGGCCTGTGCCTGGCAGCTTGTGATCACGCGTCTACAACGGCTCCCACGCCGCCTGCGGGTGGTCAGACCTTCGTGCTCGACTACAGCACGTTCTCCACTACCGTCGAACCAATTCTCTCCGGCCTGGGCTGTGACAACATGAACTGCCACGGTGGCGGCATTCGCGGAACATTCCAACTCTCGCCGCCCAACGACAAAGACACACATTTCGATTTTTCGCAGGCCTGCATGCAGGTGACTCCGCTGGATCCAAGAAACAGTCCGATCGCAATGAAGCCGCTCGCCGAAGAATGCGGCGGAGCCACGCACGGCGGTGGCGCGTTCTTCTTTGCGCTGGATGATCCGAACTATGTCGCCATCCTGCAATGGATCGAGAGCGGTGAGTTCAAATGAGAGTGGCCGTGCCGGCGTTGCTGATGGTGACGTTGATTACGACGCTCGCGTCGACGCGCAGCTTTGCGCAGCACGCCGACTCGACTGTCACGGCGCGGGACTCGACCGCCGCGGCACGCGCGTCGTCACCGGCAACACCGCCGGCGAAGCTCACATACCTCGTACCCGAGCTCGAAGACGCGGGCTATCGCATCGACCGTGGCCCCGAGCGCTTTGCGCACCGGATCGGTTTCAGTCCCGCCTATGGAGCCCTCGGTGACAACGAGCTGTTCGCATTTCGAATCAGCTACAGCCCGAACACGTGGCTCGGGTACGAAGCCTCGCTCGGCCACAATCCGGCCGAAGGGCTGCACGCGCTCCTCCACACCTTCAACGTGCTACTGCGCTATCCGCTGCCGGGACGCTTTCAGCCCTACGGCACCCTCGGCTACGGCATGTTGACGGTTTATCCCGGCCAGGCGCTCAACGCCGATCCGGTCACCAAGAATGCACTCACGTTTGGCGGCGGACTCGAGCTCTACATCCGCAACGATGTGTCCGTGCGCGGCGAAATGCGCGGCGCATCCGTCATCGGGCAGGAACTCAACCAGAACAGCGCCGTCGTCTATGACTATCGCGAGTACACCATCGGCTTTTCGTTCTATCGGAACCTCGGAAGCTGATGGCGGGAAGGAGAACCATGCGCACCATCGCCGGTAACACAAGACTCTGGAGCGGAGCGCTCGTTGCGCTCACGCTGGCAGGCTGCCGCCAGAGCGCGCCGGACGACCTCATCGTCCACGAGGAGACCACCGCGGCGATCGTCTTTGTCAAAACCACGGGCGAAGAGACTCTCAACCGCAGTTGGGCCGCGGGTAACCTGTACAAGCTTTCCCCCATCTCGCCCGACGGGGTGGTGACACCCATCACCAACTTCACCGGCGCGAGCGTCAGTGACCCGTGCGTTTCTTTCGACGGGAAGAAGATCCTCTTTGCGATGCGTCCGCAGGGCGGGGCGTACAAGAACATCTATGAAATCGATACCGACGGCAGCGGCCTTCGCCAGGTGACAAGCGGCGGCGGGCACGACTTCGACCCGCAGTACCTGCCCGACGGCACCATCATGTTCACCAGCTCGCGCGCACGTCAGATGGACGAGTACAACCACGCGCCCGTCGAAAACCTGTACACGTGCAATGCGGATGGCTCGAACCTGCATCGCGTGAGCTTCAACATGAGCGACGATTTCGACCCCACGCTCATGGCGGATGGCCGCGTGGTGTACACGCGCTGGGAACACTTCGGACAGCAGAATCGTTTCCCGCTTTTCTTTGCCAATCCGGACGGCTCGCACTTCTTCCATGAATTCGGGCCGCACAACCGCAACTTCTTCCATGCACAGCCGACTCCCGACGGCCGCCTGATCGCGATCGAGTCGACCATGATCGAAGAGGACGCGGGGCCGCTCGCGGTGCTCAAACTCGAGCAGGGTCCGGCCGACCCGGCCATGGGCAATCAGTCGCTGCACTGGGATGTGTTAACGCCGCAGGTAAACACCGACGGCGAGCCATGGCCCTACGGTGCCTTCAAGTATCCCTTCCCGCTCGGCGGCAACACGTACATTGCGTCATATTCGCTGCCGGCGGCCGAAGAGGACCAGGTCGACTACGGTCTGTACACCTTCACGCTCAAGCAGAGCGGCGCGGGCACGCCCGCGGATCCGGCGACGCTCTCGATCGAGAACCTGACGTTTCTATACAACGACCCCAACTCGAACGAGTACGACGCGCAATTGATCGCGGCGCACGCGAAGCCGCCCGTCATTGCGCCCACCGCGAACAATGCGGTGACGTACGGCGACCTGTTCGCTGACGACGTCTTTTTCCGCTCCAACGTGGACGGACAGGAAGTGCCCATCAAAGGCAACGATCCGATCGACTCGGTGGCCGTGATCGTCGGCATCCCGACCCAGCAGGGCGAGATGAACGATTTCTCGGCCAACGAATTCGAAAAGCGCGCGCTGCTGGGCTTTGCTCCCGTCAATTCGGACGGGTCGTTCGCGATCCGGGTGCCGGCCAACACGCCCATCAGCTTTGCGACTCTCGACAACCTGGGTCGCGCCTTCGTCAACAAGCGCACGTGGCTCTACGTGCAGCCGGGCGAACAGGTCACCAACTGCACGGGCTGTCACGAAGACCGCGGTCTCGTGCTGACGCCGACCAATCCCAATCCGATTGCGAAGACGTTGCCGCCCACGGATCTCAACGTGAGCCCGGCCAACTACACGTACATCAACTATCGCGACCACATCGGCCCGATCGTCACGGCCAAGTGCGAGTCGTGCCACGTCCCGACGTACACCAGCTCGGTGCCGCCCGACACGATTCCGCCGGCAGGCGGCCTCGACCTCTCCGCCGTGCCCGATACGACGATGGAGATGGGAATCTTCCCGCGCGCCTACATCAATCTTTCCGGCGAGCCCGTGGAGGAGAGCCCGGTCAACGTGACCGACCCGGGCTTCCCGCGTCGTTCGACCCTGATCGACTACGTGCTTGGCGTGGGCCAGGCATCGAGCCCGCACCCGGGCACGCTCACACCGAAGGAAAAGCGCCTGTTCACGCAGTGGGTCATGCTCGGCGCCCAGTACCGCTAAACCATGAGGATCTCCGCCATGAAGAAAAGTATCGCGAAGCGCTCTCTGGTGGCCGCCATCTCGGTGATGGCCGCGGCGGGAATTGCGCACGCTCAAGGCGACCGCGACACCCTCGCCGCTTACAAGCTGGCCGCGCTCGATGGTTCCACCACGACACTCGCCGCCTACCGCGGCGATGTGGTGGTGGTGAACTTCTGGGCGAGCTGGTGTGCGCCGTGCCGGCGGGAGCTTCCGCTGCTCGATCAGTGGAACGCCGCGTGGACCGGGCGCGGCGCACGCGTGATCGCCATCTCCATCGACACCGATGCGAAGAAGGCGAAACGCTTCGTCGATGAGATGAAGCTCACGCTGCCCGTGATGCACGATGGCCCCGGAGGACTTGCACGCACGCTCGACATTCCTTCGGTTCCCTTCACGCTGCTCCTGGATCGAAACGGCAGCGTGATCGGCGAGGTGCGCGGCAGCGCGGAAGCCGACGTCGCGGCGCTGGGCCGCAAGGTGGAAACCCTGCTGGCGGGCAGGGGCGAAAAGTCCGTGCAAGAAGCCGGGATGAATGGAGGCGCGCGATGAAAAAACGGATGCGCTGGTTGTGGGTGCTCGGCCTGTCACAGCTGCTCATGGGCTGTGCCTCCGTGCGTCCCTATGAAAAAGAAAATCTAGCGGACCCCATCATGACCATTTCGTCCGCGGAAGCGCTGCGTGAGCTCAAGTGGCTCGAAGCGCGCGAAGGATCAACCGGAGGCGCCGGCGGCGCGGGTGGGGGATGCGCCTGCAAGTAGCGCATACGCGCCTGTGTGCCGGAATGGTGGTCGCGTCCGTCGCGGCCTTGCCTGCCGTCGGCCGCGCCGGTCTCCGTGACCCGGCGGTGTCGTACACGTTCAGCCATTACGCCGACGTGCACGGCGTCGGCGTGCGCGGCCAGTACGTGACGGCCAACGCGCGGCTACAGGATATCGGGTTGTCGCTGCAGTGGGTGAACGACCATGTGGTGTTCCCCGCCATCGATGCGCCGCCGGGGAGCCAGGAAGCAGTGGACGCCATCACAACGGCGAGCCGCCCCATATCTGCCAACGCCAACCCCTACGAGGATTACGTGAAGACGCGCAACTCGATTGAAACCAGCGCGAATTATCACGGCTACACGCTGGGCTATTACATCTCGGTGGAGAGCGACTATTTCGCGCAGATGGTGAGCTTCGGCTACAACCGCGACCTCATGGGTGACAACCTGAACGTCGCCTTCGGTGGCAGCTACAGCTGGGATCATATCGAGCCGCTGGCGGACAACGACACCGACAACGCGCCCGATTACCGGCGCACGGTACACGGCAACGTCGTCGCGACCCAGGTGCTGACCCGCACCACCTCGCTTCGCGTCGGCACCGAGTTCAACAAGGTGACGGGCCTGCAGCACGATCCGTATCGCAACGTGTACGTGGCGGGCACCAACGTGCCCGAGAACCATCCCACCGAGCGGTTGCGCCACGATCTATTCGCGGACGTGAATCAGTACATCAACAACCGGTCGAGTCTCAACATCGACTACCGGTATTACGGCGACGACTGGGGCGTGTCATCGCACGCGGCGGGAATCAAACTCAACCAGTATGTCACCGACAAACTCGTGTTTCGCTACCGCTATCGGTACTACACGCAGGCGGCAGCCACTTTCTATCGCGACGACTACACGGTGCCCGGCGGCGTCCACGGCTACATGACCGGCGACTATCGTCTGGGCGATTTCGGCGCGCACCTCTTCGGGGGGCGCGTCAGCTGGAACACGGGCCAGTGGCTACGGCGCATCGGCGTCTCGGCACCGGCCCAGTTGATGTTCAGCTACGAGCGTTACTTCAACAGCAACAACTTCTCGGCGACGATCGTCGAGACGGGGCTGTCGATCGCGTTCTGAGCTGAACGAAACAAAGGAGCCGGGTATGAACCGGACCGCATTCATCACGATGCTCTTGCTTCTCGACGCGGCCTCGAGCCGTGCGGGTACCTTTGTTCCCACGCCCTACCTTCCGCAGGATCACGTCAACGTGCTCACGCGGCAGGTGGCCAACGAGCAGTTCAGCCGCGATCTGATGGGCGCGCCATACGCCACCGTCGTGGTTGGTCACGTCGACGTGTACGACCGTTTCCCCTACCTCGAGTCGCGCTACTTCCAGTTCGTGAGTGATCCGTCCTGGAACCGCGTGCTCATGGGAGAGATGGGCGCCGGCGTGGACGCGTACAACGGCGCCGGGGCACGTTTCGGGGCGCTGAATGCGCCGCGGGGGCTGGCCACCGATGCGCGCGCACGCCTTTTCGTCGCCGACACCGGTAACGACCGCGTGCTCGTCTTTCGAGTCGTCACCGAATACGACCAGGTGACACTTGATCCGCTCTTCGCCATCGAAGGCCTGGCGCGTCCGTATGGAGTCGCCTTCTCCGACGGCGGCACGCCGCTCGACGGCAACGACGACCATCTATATATCGCCAACACCGGCCGCAACGAGGTGCGCGCCTACGACCTCAATGATCGTGGCGCCAAATTCGTGCATGCCACCGGCGACCTGGGCAGCGGCACCGGCCGCTTTGCCGGCCCCATGGCCATCACGGTGGGACGCCGCGACGGCGCCAATACGGACGATGTGTACGTGGCCGACGCCCACAACGGCCGCATCGTGCGCCTGAGCGACAGCGGCAGCGTGTTTGCATGGACGGGCGAGAAGACAGGCGTGGGCCTGGTGACGTCACTCGATACGGATGCCTGGGGCAACGTTTACGCGGCCGCGCCGCAGAGCGGGAGCGTGATGAAGCTCTCGCCGTCGCTCGGCACGTTGGCGGGCTACAGCAACGGCATTGAGCGCCCGCGCGACTTTCACGTGGTGTTCAGCGACGTGCGCGACCATCGCGACGGCAGCGAGCGCGTGAGCGGCCGTGGCACCGGCGTCCTGGTTGAAAACTGGAACGGCCAGCACGGCATTCGCATGCTCAACCTGGGCGTCGACATCACGAGCGCGAACGCCACGCAGAATGCAGCCTTGACGTTCAACATCACCGACCGCGCCAGCGTGACCGCCGACCTGGTGGATCCCGCCACCGGCAACATCGTGGCGCGCCACGACGCCGGCACCCTCGATGCCGGGGCGCACACCGTGACATTCGCGCCCGCCGACTACACAAGCGCCTACAGCGCGGGCGAATACCGCGCGGTAGTACGCGCGCGTTCGACATACGAGCACGGCGACGCAGCCAGCGTCGAAATTCCGGTAACGATCACCGGCAGCGGCGCGCCGGCGCTGCCGTCAACGCTTACGCTTCTCGGCAACTCGCCCAACCCGTTCAACCCCGAGACATCGATTCGTTTCATCGTGCCCGCGGGACCCAGGCGTGACTATGCGGTGCGCGTCTACGACATCGCCGGCCGTCTGGTGCGCAATCTCGCCGTGGGCAGGATCGACGCCGGCGCGCACGACGTGCGCTGGGACGGCACCGACGAGCACGGCGCCGTAGTCAGTTCGGGCGTGTACCTCTACCGCGTGAGCGCGGGTCGTGAGACGCAGCACGGGAAGATGGTGCTGCTGAAGTAGCCATGCGAACTCACTTGCGCAGAATTCCTCCGCGTTTCCTGCTGGCGCTGGTCACCTTCGGGCTGACGGCGCTGGTGGGATGCCTCGACGAGCCGGAAATCGACGACACCTGGACCAAGCTCGAGTTTCTGTCGGTGGCACCGGGGCCGAAGCAGGCGCCATCGGCATCGCAGCCCATCAATGTGCGCGTGAAGGGGCGTGTCACCTATCGCAGCATACTCACCGGATTCCTGGTGGCAGAGGTGCGTTACAGCCCGACCATCACGCCCGCTTCGGTGGCGCTCAACCCGGATGAGCACACGCTGCGCGACGCCGAGAGCATCGACCGTATTCTCGCCAATTCCGTGACGGCCGGGCGCGCCACGCGTGCCAGCACCGGCTTTGACCACCTCATGCAGGACGTCGACCTCAATTTCGCGGCGACCGTGCCGGCCGGCTACGTGCCGGGCACCGGGGGCCTCTACCTCCTCCTTTATATGGGGGATGGAGAGGAAGTCGAGCGCGTGAACAATACCGACACGCTCATCGTCACGCCGTTTGTTTCCACGCAAAAGGAAGTCCTGCACACGGGCTTCGCCATCAACGTGACGCCGTGATCCGTGCGCGGGCCGGCATATGCGCGGCGCTCCTGGTCGCCGCATGCGCCGGCGTTGCGCGCGGACAGTCCGAAAGCGATACGCCGGCCTCGTGGCGCATTTCGATCGCGCCCGCCGTCGGCGTGCTGATGCTGGATTCACATCTGGCCGATTATCGCTGGGACACATCGCTGTCGGTGCAGCCCGGGTTGCGCATCGGCGTCCACCATTCGCGGTACTCGGCGGCCGTGCGTACCTCGTGGTCGGCAACCGACCAGGCGACCGGACTGATCGGCGAATCGACGGTGCCCCGCGTGCACATGACGCAGCTCGACCTGGCGCTGGAAGGGCGCATCGCCGGCTTCGCCCGCATCGAATTGTGGGGGGCGGTTCACGGCGGAAGAATGTTTCTGGGTTACGAGCCCGACCAGATGACCATCGACGCCGGCGGCTCTCCCGTCACGGTTGCCTTCGACCCCATCGACGAGTGGTGTTACGGCGCCGGCATCGGGTTTCGTCGCGATCTGGCGCGTCATCTGGCGCTCGGCTTGCAACTGGATGGAACGGGATTCCAACTGGATACAGCGCACCGCAGCGGGAACGAGATCATCGAATCACGCGAGGGCTTCGTGAACTGGAGTCTTTCGCTGGCACTTCTGGGATTCATGGACCTCGACCGGGCGCAATAGGACGCGAAAGGAACGTATGCGCAACCGAGCCGCCATTCTTATCGCGGGAGCCGTTCTCCTCTCCAGCGCAAACGCGCTGGCAGCGCCGGCCGACTCCATCGCTGTCGCGCCGGTTTCCCCCGAGCTGAACGGGCCCCACGTGCTGCGCGAGAAGAAAGTTCGCCTCAAGGGGGATGACAACGTCGTGCGCAGCGGACCCGGTAACACCTTCTCGATTGTGGGCGTGTATTCGAAAGGCAACGAGTTCACGGTCATTGCCAAGAAGGAAGAGTGGTACAACGTCCGTCTCTCCGATACCAACACGGGCTGGGTGCACTCATCACTGTGCAAAGAGTTCGACGACATGTCGGATCTCGAGTTTCGTCCCAATCCGCGCATGTTCTCGCGCATCGGCAGCTTCAGCTTCACCGCCTTCACCGGCGGCTATGCCTTTGATCGCAAGTCCAATTCGCTCGTGCTGGGGGGACGCGTCGGCTATTACCTGTTCGAGTTTGCCGAAGTGGAAGGCAGTGTGGGCTGGACGCACGTGGTGCGCCCGGCCGAGATCGTGGAGTCACTGTTCGGGCTCACGCTCGAGCAGGAGGATTTTCACATGGTGTATTACGCCATGAACGCGAACATCAAGCTTCTGCCCGGACGACAGATCGTTCCCTTCGTCACGGGCGGCGCCGGCAGCTCCATCATGCAGGGATCGACCGAAGCGAGTTACAACTTCGGCCTCGGCTGCGACACGTTCATCAAGAAGACCGCCGCAGTCCGCTTCGAGTTCCGCGACTATACCTTCCATTCCGGAAATGCCGAGTCGCGGCGCGAAAACACCAATTTTGAATTCAGCGTGGGCACCACGTTTCTCTTTTAGGAGGCGACGATGAATCGGACGCGCGCACTCATGGGGCCTGGCTCCGTACATCCCGGTGGCTCTCGCTACGCTCGATCACACCGGGAGCCCCGTACGTCGCCACCCATTCGTGCGCTTGCCGTTATCGTCGCGTTCTTCTCGCTCACGTGGTGCGGAGCCACGAGGGCGGGAGACAACCCCTCCCCACCCTTCTCAGCCCGCACAGGTCTGGATGTTGCTGTTAATGCGGCTCATTCGTGGGCGACCGACGCGCAGCTGGTCTATGTCGAGAACGATGAGGTCGTGGGACCCGATGGCAACGCCGGACGCTGGGGCTATCTGTTCTATTCCGAAAATCGCGGTCGTGCACGCGGCTACTCCATCCGCGACGGCAAGCTCGACGAAGCCGCCGATCTCGATTTCGAGCTCGACGCGCCGCCGGTGTCGAACACGTGGGTGGACAGCAATGTGGCACTGATGGCGGCAGAACAAAAGGCCGGCACCAAGTACTGCATCGAGAACAATGGACGTCTTGCCACCATGCTGCTCATTCGCGGCGCATTCCATGAGCAGACGCCGAACGCCACCACCTGGGCCGTCGTGTACACATCGCCGGCGGCGCCCGCTCTGTTCGTGGTCGTGGATGCGACCCGGGGCGACGTAGTCAGGATGTGGAGGGGCTAATGAAGGTCGTAGTTGTCTGCATGCTGCTACTGGCGATTGCCACGCGTGCGCACGGCGATGATGCACCCGCCGCGGCGCCTGCGTTCGCCCCGCTCGACTCGGTGATCGAAACGCTGGAAGTACAACGCGAAGAAATCAAAGCCCCGAAGCACGAAAGTCTTCGCTTTCTCAAGGATCATCGCGTGTTTGTCCGCTCCCAGCTCGACCGTCTGCGCACACAGGTGACGCGCGAGCACACCAGGGGCACGCAGATACTGGATGCGCGCTATCTGAAGCTGCAGGAAATGTCGGCCGCCATCGCAGCCGCGCAGGACACCATCGGCGGCGAACAAGCCCGCGCGGCGCAGCAGTCGCTCCTGCGCAGCGTCACCGAGCTGGGCCGTCTGGAGGCGAGCCTCGACCTCATGGATTCGCTCCTGGTCGACGAGCGCACACGTCTTTTGTGGCTCGAAAGGGACTTTATCGGGCACCAGCAGACGGCGCTCGTGATCGTGATTCGCGGCGTCCCGGTGCACGACGTTCCCGCCGGCATTTCCATTGCCGAAGAAAACGAGGTGACGCACGTTACGCTCTCGGACGCGGATCGCGCGTCGCTGGCGCAGGGCGGCATCGCACAGATCTATCATGAATTTGTCGAGCCGCGCGCGCATGCGTTGCAGGTGAAGCTTGAGGGCGGCGCGTGGGATGCTCGCCCCGCCTCCGTGATCACCCTGGATGCGCCACGCGACCGACTCACTTTTCTCGAGCTCGATTTGAGCGCCGCCGTTACGGCGCTTTCCCCCCTCAACACCCGCGTGTGGTACCGCTAGGACAGCTCGCTATGCGGCGCGTCCTTATCGGTGCAGCGTGCGTGCCGGCATTGTGGTGCTGCGCACCTGTATGCGCGGCGACGGCTTCCGCGCCCGACAGCTTCGCCGTCGCTGTCACCGACTGGGACGCGTTCAACTACCGACGTGCGGTTGACTGCTGGACGCGCGGTGATTATCGCGCCGCCGCGGGCTACCTCGAGCAAATCGATGTCACGCCGGCCTCCACGTACCCGTCAGCCGACCACGCCGCCTTTCTGCTCGCCACCGCCTATCTGCGTCTGCACGACGTCGCCGCGTTCGAGCGCGTCGCCGCGCGCGCGGGAAGTGAAAACGGATCGCCGTGGCGCCGATGGATTCGCTACTGCGCTCTGATTGAGCAAGCGACGTCAGCCAGCACCGCGACACCCCCACCTTCCCCGCGCGACTTCGCGGGTGCAGGTCTGATGGAGGCCGCGCTGCTTCTGGAACAGGGCAACGCCGCCGGCGCGCTGTCGGCGCTCGACGCGTCACGACCGTCGGACGCCACTGCTTCCGTTAATCTTTACATGCGCGCGCTCGCGCAGACTGCGCTCGGGCAGGACGCCGCAGGAGACTGGGAGATGCTGGCGGCACGAAAGCCGTCCACCGTCGCCGAGGCCAACCTCGTCGGTCGCGCCGCCATTGAACTGGCGCGGGCGCGTCTTGCCGATCCCGGCGCCGCCACGCGCGCGCTCGACTCAACGCCGGCGCAGAGCCGTTACTATGCGCGCGCGCGGCAGATGAAGGCCATGCTGGCCCTCGAACACGGCGACACGACCAGCGCCGGCGCAACGTTGCGCGCGCTGCAGAAGAGTCATCCGCGCGCCGGTGGGGCGCGCGATAACGACGTGATGCTGTGCCGCGCCATGATGGAAAGCGGGTACTGGTACGCCGCGCTGCGTTACTTCGAGCGGGCGTCGAGCACGTGGCAGGCGGATTCGCTCGCGGTTGCGCGACTTGAGCACGGCGACGGTAGCGCCGAAGCCTGGGCGTTGTGGAGCCGGCGCGACAACTGGAACGAAGAGATTCGCCTGGCCCCGGAAGCGCTGCTGGCGCGCGCGGTCAACATCGCCAATGAATCACTCCCTCCCGGCGCGAATGCGCCGGCGGCGGCGCAGGACGAAGACGCGCTCACCTTGTGGCCGGCGTCGTTGCCGGGTGACAGCGTGCCGACCTTCATGCGCTACACGCCGGCTGCGGAAGAAGCCGAACGCATTCGCGTGCTGGAACGCGCCGCGCAAGGAGTTCGTGTCGAGCTCGCATATGAGAACGACCGCATCGCGGAGCGAACCGCCGAGCTCGAACGCCGGAGTCGCTACCTCAACCGGGGCGC
>CAZULB010000019.1:33909-35699 GCA_964621155.1 uncultured bacterium
GCTCCGACTCGCTCAACGCATCCATCGCCCGGCTCAGCGCGTTGATAACGCGTCTGGATACCGCGCTCGCCGAGCTGGCGTACGTCCGCGACGGCGCCCTGGCGCACGTCGCCGCGCGCACGCGCGACATGACCGTACAGCTCCAGGATGAGATCGTGTTCATGCAAGCGCTCCGGCACTTCTACGTTGACGGACCCAACCGCGACCGTCCGCAGAAACTTCCCGCCGGCGTGCCCTCGCCCTCGGATGTGCTCGCGCACGAAGAAGCACTCGCGACCCGGGCCGAAGAATTTCTCTGCTTTTTTGCAGCGCACTACGCCGACGTCATCCGGCTCTCCTTCGACCGCGCCTGGCGGCCGCACCTGGCCGAGAACAGCAAACGGCTACAGCGCGAGCTCGCTGTCGAATTGGCGCGCGCGAAGACCATCGACACGTCCATCGACTCCAGCCTGGTGGCGCTCACACACGATGCTGAGCTCGCCGCGCTTGTCGAACGGAAGAACGCGCTGATCTTGCGCGGCGATTCCCTCGACGTGGTCGCGGTGAAGGCGCGCAGCGAGATCGCGGCGTCGGTGGCGCGCCGTGCTCGCGCCGTGCTCGCGCACGAACGCGAAACCCTCGCCTACCATCTGGCCGACGCCAGCTACGAGATCGCCGTCGAGGCGTGCACCGACTCCATCAGCGCCGAGAAGCCCACGACCGCGTTGATTCGCGACCACGCTGTCGCGCAATTGCGCACGTTCGTCAACAACTACCCGTCAAGCCCGGCGCGCTCGAGCATCCGCTACCGACTTGCCGATCTCGAGCTTCTGGCGGCGCGGGAAGACTTCCGCGCGCGCATGGCGGGATTTCTCCAGGGCGCGCCCGACTCGAAACAGATCCAGAACCGTTCGCTGGCGCCGTTTGTGAACTACGCTCCTGCCGTCGAGCAATATGAAGCAATACTGCGCGAGGACCGGTCTTTTGCGCACACCGATGCCGTGCTCTTCAACCTGGGCATGATCCTGGCCGACGACGGCCGCCGCGACGCCATGCCGTATCTCCAGCGTCTCGTCACCGAGTTCCCGGCTTCGCCGGATGTGCAGGAAGCGTGGTTGCGCATGGGCAACGAACGCTTCGACGCGCGCGACTTCGCAGCGGCGATTCCGCTGCTTGCGCATGCCGTGCAGGGCAACGACGCGTCCTTCACGGCGATGGCGCTGTATCGACTGGGCTGGTCGCAGTTCGAGCAGGAGCGTTTTGACGACGCCGTCGATTCCTTTGCGAAGTTGATCGACCACTACGACCGCCATGCCGAGATTGCGCGCAAGATCGACCTGCGCCATGAAGCCGAGGAATGCCTGGTGCACACGCTCGCCCGCGCGGGCGGCGCGGATGCGTTCACGCGCTACTTTGACGCCAAAGGCAAGCGCGACTACGAGGCGCGCGTGCTGACTTCCCTGGCCTCACTCTTCCGTGGCTCGAGCCTGTTCGCGGATGCAACCGAGTGCGAAACGCTCTGGCTCGCGCGCTACCCGGACGATCCCACCGCCTTCGCGGCCGCGGAGCGTCTGGTCGATACCTACCGCCAGTGGAACAAACCCGAGCTCGCGCGCGAAGCGAAGCGCCGCGAAGCGGATCGTTTCCTTCCCGGCACGGCGTGGTACCGCGCGCAGAAGGACGAGCAGGTGCGGAACCACGCTACCGAGTTCGCGCGCAGTGCCTATCGCGAGACTGCGGCGTTCGAGCACGCGCGGGCCCGCAAGACCAATCAGCCCGCGGGTTGGCGCGATGCGCTTGCCCAGTACGAG
>CAZULB010000020.1:0-7967 GCA_964621155.1 uncultured bacterium
CAGGGCGGCTCCAACGGAGTACTGCTGACCGCGTCGGTCACCGTGCAGCGCCCGGAGCTCTTCGGCGCCGTGCTCTGCCAGGTGCCCGTCATCGACATGTATCGCTATCATCGCTTCACGATCGGAAAATACTGGGTTTCCGACTACGGCAACGCCGAGGAGAGTGCGAAGGATTTCGCCTTCCTCTCCAAGTACTCGCCGCTGCACAACGTGAAGCCAGGCGTGAAGTATCCGCCCATGCTGATCACCACGGCCGATCATGACGACCGCGTGGCGCCGGCGCACGCCGAGAAGTTCGCGGCCACGCTGCAGGCCAACGACGGCGGCGACAACCCCATCCTGATCCGTGTCGAAACGCGCGCGGGTCACGGCGGCGGCAAGCCGGTGTCAAAGCAGATCGAAGAGCTGTCGGATATGTATTCGTTCGTCTTCAAGACACTCGGCGTGAAACCCGAAAGTGTCTGGGCGAATCTCAAACAGAAACAGCCCAAGGGCTAGTCAATCTTCGTGGAGTCGGGCGCCGTGATGGAGCGGCGCCCGACTCCCGCTGCTCTCCATCGCTGTACACCCTCCCCTGATGCCGGCGCGAGACGGCGTTGCTCTATTATTTGGAGCGTGCGCGGACGGCGAATCCGGATCATAAATGCCGTTCTGATGTACTATTGTTGTGCCTGGAGGAGCGGGAGGAATCGAAAGCGATGAAGTTTGTAGTACCGGCCGCGCTGGCCGTCGCGGCCATGGTGACACTGGGCGTGCCTGTGCACGCCGCCCCGGGGACGCCGCCGCAATATGACGATTACCGCACGGCGCTCATGGCGTTTGTCGACGCGCATGGGATGGTGGACTACGCCGGCCTCAAGGACCAACGCGGCTATCTGGACGACTTCGTCATCTGGCTCGAGCAGCTGGATCCGAAGATGTATGAGGCCTGGACGCCGCGCGATAAGTTCGCGCTCTGGATCAACGCGTACAATGCGCTCACGCTGCGTGCGGTCATCGATCACTATCCCATCGATCCTCCCGTGCCCAACGGCTCCTATCCGAACAACAGCATCCGGCAAATTCAAGGGGTGTGGGATTTCAACAAGGTCAACGTGATGGGGCAAGCCATGACGCTGGGTTACATTGAAACCAAGATCCTCCGCCGCGACTTTCACGACCCGCGCGTGCACATGGCGCTTGTCCCCGCCGCCGTGGCCGGTCCGGCGCTTCGCAATGAGCCATATGAAGGCGCGAAGCTCGATGCACAGCTCGACGACCAGGTGCGAACATTTCTGGCGGATCCGCGCCATTTTCGAATCGATCGCACCCGGAAAGAGGTGCGCGTGTCCGAAATCTTTCGCTGGTACGCCGATGACTTTGCGGTGCAGAAATTCGCCGGGCCTTACGTGAGCGACGCTGATCGCGCATTCCTGCGCGACGTCCGCGTCACCTATCTCCCGTACGACTGGACGCTGAACGAACAGCACCAATAGCACCCATGCGCATTCATTGCCTGCAGCACGTGCCCTTCGAATCGCCCGGTTACATCGCGAGCTGGTGCGACTGGCGCGGTCACGATCTCGTGGTGGTGCATTTGCACGCCGACGAGCCCCTGCCGGCACCGTCGAATGTCGAGGCGCTCGTCGTGATGGGAGGCCCGATGGGTGTGCACGACGACGCGGACCATCCGTGGATGCCGGGGGAGAAGCATCTCGTCGCCGCTGTGCTCGAAGCGGAAAAACGCGTGCTGGGCGTGTGTCTGGGCGCGCAGATGATCGCGCATGTCAGCGGCGCGCGCGTCTACCGCAACCGCTTCCAGGAGATAGGCTGGTTTCGGGTCGAAGCTACGCGCGAGGGCGTATCCCGCTTCGAGCTCCCGCGGTCGTTTGACGCTTTTCACTGGCACGGCGACACGTTCCAGCTTCCCGGGGGCGCCGTGAACCTTGCGCGCACCGACGCCTGCGAACACCAGATGTTCATGATGGGTGAGCGCGTGATCGGCATCCAGTTCCACCTCGAGGTGACCGCGGCCGACGTGGCGTCGATGTGCGCGCACGGCGGCCACGATCTCCCGGAAGGTCCCTATGTCCAGACCGTGGACGAAATGAGAGACTGCACGGAAGCTTATGATTCGTCGCACCAGTTGGTGGTCAGACTGCTCGATCGTTGGATGGGAGAAGGAGTCGCATGAAACGGATCCTGGGTTTGATTGGAGTCTGCCTGCTGGTCGCGTGTGGTGATGATGGGAGCGGCCCCGGCGGCGGTGGCGGCACCGCGGACGAGTACACCATCGAGAATGCATTTCCTTCGGTCACGCTCGTGCGTCCCACCGACGTGCAGAATGCCGGCGACGGCACCAACCGCCTTTTTGTGACGCAGCAAGCCGGCGAGATTGTGGTATTTCCGGAGCAGTCTCCCGACAGCCTGAAGACCTTCCTGGATATTTCGTCGGAAGTGAACTACGAGCGCTTCAGCGAGCTGGGCCTGCTGGGACTTGCATTTCATCCCGACTACGAGAGCAACGGCTACTTCTTCGTGGCGTACACCGCGGGAACTTCGAGCGCGCGCCTGGGACGCATCGCGCGCTTCCAGGTGAGCGCCGATCCCAACCTCGCCGACCCCGCCAGTGAAAAGATTCTGCTCGAATGGTCGGACGCGTTTCCCAATCACAACGGCGGTGCGCTGGCATTCGGGCCCGATGGATATCTGTACGTCGCAATGGGCGACGAAGGCGGTGCAGGCGACAACAACAACAACGCGCAGGATCGTTCGCGCCTGTTCGGCAAGATCCTGCGCATCGACGTGGATCAGAACGTCGACACGCCGCCTTATCACGGCATTCCCGCCGACAACCCGTATGTGGGCAACAGCGCGGGTTACCGCGAGGACATCTGGGCCTTTGGCCTGCGCAATCCGTGGCGCATGTCTTTCGACGGCACGACACTGATTGCGGCCGACGTCGGCCAGCGCAAGTGGGAAGAAGTGAACATCATCGTGAAGGGTGGCAATTACGGATGGGACTGCCGCGAGGGATTCGTGGCGTATGACCAGAACGAGAACGCATCGTCGCCGTTGTGCGGTACGCTGGGCGCGTACGTCGATCCCATTCACGTCTACGACCACCAGGCCGGCCAGTCGATCACCGGTGGTTATGTCTATCGCGGCCCGAGCCCGCTCGGGATCACCGGCCGGTATGTCTATGCCGATTTCGACACGGGCCGCATCTGGGCGCTCAATCTCACCACTAAAGCCAACACCGAGCTCGCCGACACCAATCAGTTCATTTCGACTTTTGGAATCGGGGAGAACAAGGAACTCTACGTCACCACTTACTTCGCCGATGGAGCACCGAGCGGGCTCTACCGCATCGTAAAGAAAACCACGTCATGATGCTTCGTCGCTCCCTCATCACAGCATTGCTTGTGGCGGCGTGTGCTATTCCGACAGCGCGCGCGCAGAACGCACCGCAGTACGGGATCGAAGAAGCATTCCCGAATCTGACCTTCCGCCGTCCCACCGACCTGCAGAGCGCGCGGGATGGTTCCGGGCGTCTGTTTGTGGTCGAGCAGGATGGCGTGATTCGCGTCTTCCCGGGTGATCCGGCTGCAAAGACCAGCGCCGTGTATCTTGACCTTCGCTCGCGCGTCGATCGAGGCGGCAACGAGATGGGCATGCTCGGGCTTGCATTCCATCCCGGGTTCAAGACGCGCGGAGAGTTCTTCGTCAATTACACGGCGACGAAAGTTGCCAAGCGCATCACGCGCGTGTCGCGTTTTACGCAGGCGGCCAACGCGACCGCCGCCAATGCCTCCAGCGAGGAGACCGTGATCGAAATCGATCAGCCGTATTCGAATCACAACGGCGGCCAGGTCGCTTTTGGCCCGGACGGAATGCTCTACATCGGGATGGGTGATGGTGGTTCGGCGGGTGACCCGCAGGGGAACGCGCAGGACAAGCGTTCGCTGCTGGGGAAGTTGCTGCGCATCGACGTGTCGCACAGGCCGTACGTGATTCCTGCCGACAATCCGTTTGCGCCCGGCTCCAACCGCGCGCGTGGCGAGATCTACGCGTATGGCCTGCGCAACCCGTGGCGCTTCTCGTTCGATCGCGCCAACGGCGAGGTGTGGGCCGGCGATGTCGGGCAGAACACTTACGAAGAGATCGACAAGATTCAAAAAGGGAAGAACTACGGCTGGGACTGCCGGGAAGGTGCGCATCCCTATCAGCCCGCCGGTGAGCGCTCGGCGCTGTGCAATAATGCGAGCGACCTTGTCGAGCCGGTGTGGGAATACGGCCGCCGTGAAGGGATCAGTGTCACCGGCGGCTACGTGTACCGCGGCAGGGCGCTGCCCGACCTCGTGGGTTGGTACGTGTACGCCGACTACGGCAGCGGTAATGTGTGGGCCCTGCGCATGCAGGACGGCAAGGCTGTGAACCGCCTGCTCGTGCACGCGGATTTCTTCATTTCGACTTTTGGCGTGGACGAGAACGACGAGCTCTATATCTGTGCCCACAATCCGAGCGATGAGCCCACAAAAATTTACAAGTTGGTGACCCGGTGACCACGCCTCGCCGCGACGACGACGCGATTCTTGCCGACAAGTCCCGCACGCCGGGAATGTTCACGTCGATTGCGCACCGCTACGACTTCCTGAACCATGCGCTGAGTTTGAACATCGACAGGCACTGGCGCAAACTCCTGGTGGACGCATGCGAAGTGAAACCCGGCGAGCACGTCCTCGATGTGGCGACGGGCACCGGCGATGTGGCCATCGAATTCGCGCGGCGCACGCGGGCCGGCCGCATCGCCGGACTCGATCCGTCGGTCGGAATGCTCCAGGTGGCGCGCACCAAGACGGCGCGTGATGCCGCTTCGGCTCGTATCGAAATCGTGGAAGGGGACGCTCTGGCTCTACCGTTCCCGGATCAATCCTTCGATGTCGTCACCATCGCGTTCGGCTTGCGCAATCTTCCCGACTACGCCCGTGGAGTCAGTGAGATGGCACGCGTGCTGCGGCCGGGGGGGCGCCTGGTCGTGCTCGAGTTTCTGCCGCCGCAAGGCGCCGCGCGCCTGGTGTTTCGCTCCTACATTGCCACCGTGCTGCCCGTGCTCGGTCGGGCCATCTCGGGCTCGCCCGAAGCGTACCGTTACCTGGCCGCTTCCATCGGGGAATTCATCACCGCGGAGTCCGTGCGCGAACTCATTAGCAATTCCGGGTTACAACGGGTAACGACGCAACGCCTCACCGGCGGTATCGCCGGACTTCACCGCGGCACCAAGTGACCGAACGGCGAAGCTGAATCAGTTTTTCAGCAGCCTGTCGGCAGAATTCGTGTTACCTTTGTTGCTGCCGCTGACGCAATCATCCATGATTTTCCCCAGCCGTAAGAAGCGCGTCCTCTTTGTCTGCATTGGCAACATGTGTCGCTCGCCCATGGCGGAGGGCATTGCGCGCCATGCGGGCGATGACGTGATCGAAGTCTACAGCGCCGGCACGCACCCCACCGGGGTGGTCAGCGAAGACGCCATCGAGATCATGCGCGAGCTCAAGATCGACATCTCCAAGGCGCGTTCGAAGTCGCTGCTCGATGTTCCGCTGGCCGAGATGGATATCGTGGTGTCGATGGCGCCCCGGCGTGCCAGTGACATGGTGCCGCGCGGTTTTCGCGGCAAGACCATCGATTGGGATATTGACGATCCCGTGGGCCGGTCTCTCACGACCTTCCGTCGCGTGCGCGGCGAAATTGAAGTGCTTGTGAAGCAGCTCGTCGCGGACGTCCGTCGCAGTTCAACCGGGGGGTAGAGCGTCCCATGCATTCTCTGGATGCCATCTTCAAGCCGCGCTCGATCGCGGTGATCGGCGCCACGCCGCGCCCGGGCAGTATCGGCCGGCAGATTCTCGTCAATCTCTTCGCGTACGAGTTCAACGGGAAGATTTTCCCGGTCAATCCACGCTACGAGTACATCCACAGCACCAAGGCCTACGCCTCGGTCGAAGACATTCCCGACGCTGTCGATCTGGCCGTGATCGTCGTCCCCGCGCCGGCGGTGCTGGAGGCCGTGGAGCAGTGCGCGCGCAAAGGCGTCAAAGGCCTTGTCATCATCACCGCCGGGTTCAAGGAAACCGGGGCTGAGGGTGCGAAACGCGAGCAGGCCATCGTTGAGGTTGTGCGCAGGCACGGCATGCGCATCGTTGGTCCCAACTGCATGGGTGTGCTCGACGCCACCCCCGACGTGCGCATGAACGCCACCTTCTCGCCCGGCAGCCCGCCGGCGGGCGGTATCTCGTTCATGACGCAGAGCGGCGCCCTCGGTGTCGCCATTCTTCTCGCGACCGAGAAGCTCAAGCTTGGCTTCGCGTATTTCGCAAGCGTGGGCAACAAGGCCGACGTGAGCGGCAACGACCTGCTCGAATTCTGGGAGAACGATCCGCACACAAGCATCATCACCATGTACCTGGAATCGTTCGGCAATCCGCGCAAGTTCACAGAACTGGCCACGCGCATCTCAAAGAAGAAGCCGATCGTGATCGTGAAGTCGGGGACTTCGGCGGCGGGTGCGCGCGCTGCCTCTTCGCACACGGGCTCGCTGGCGGGAACCGAAGCCGCCGCCGACGCGCTGCTCCGGCAGGTCGGTGTGCTGCGCGTGTCGAGCATCGAAGAGATGATTCATCTCCTGCAGGGATTTACCGGCACACCCATGCCGAAAGGGAATCGGCTGTGCATCGTGACCAACGCGGGTGGCCCCGCCATAATGGCGGCGGACGCCGCCGATGGCCACGGCCTGGTCATGGCATCACTCAGCAACGAAACCAAGCAGGCCATGCGCGCGCTGCTTCCTGCTGAAGCCAGCGTGGAGAATCCCGTCGACATGATTGCGAGTGCCGGTCCCGATCAGTACGAAGGTGTTCTCGCGCTGGCCCTCGCCGATCCCAATGTCGACATGGTGATCCCTGTTTTCGTGCCGCCCTTGATCGTGGAGCCGTTGGAAGTGATGCGGCGCATCACGCGCGTCGCGCGCAAGGGCGGGAAGCCCGTGCTCAGCGTGCTCATGGCGGAGGAAAGTTACTACGAGCGCATTCCGCGCGAAGTCCCCGACACGGTGCCGTTCTATCGTTATCCCGAAGACGCCGTGAAAGTGGCCGAACACATGAATCGCCACCGCCTCTGGCGGGAACGCCCGGCCGGCACCACGCCCGTGTTCAAGGCCGACACGGCGAAAGCAAGAGCACTCGTGGAAGCAAAGCGCCGGGCCGGCGGCGGCTATCTCTCGCCGTCGGATACGCATGCGCTTCTCGACGCCTACGGCTTTCCAATTGTGAAGCAGGTCGTCGTGCCCATGAACGGTGACCTCGCCGCCGCGGCGAAGCCGCTTTCATTTCCAGTCGTGCTCAAGGTGGTGGGAGAGAAGATCGTTCACAAGTCCGACGTGGGCGGTGTGATCGTCGGTATCGAGACCGCGGAGGCCCTCGCGCGTGCGCGCGCGACCATGGAGACCTCGCTCGAGGCGGCCGTCGTCCTCAAGGATGCGACCGGCTTCCTGGTCCAGGAGATGGTCACCGACGTGCAGGGCAACAGCGAGTCGCGCCAGGAAGTGATCCTCGGCGTCGCGCACGACCCCAAATTTGGACCGCTGGTAATGTTCGGAATGGGTGGCCGCTACGTGGAGATCCTGCGCGACGTCGTGTTTCGGGTGTTGCCCATGACGGACCTCGACGCGCGCGACATGGTGCGCGGCATCCGCGCCTTCCCGCTGCTCGAAGGGGTGCGCGGCGAAAAGCGCGTCGACATCGAATTCATCGAGGAGCTGATCCTGCGTCTCGCGCAGCTCGTGCGCGAGGTGGATGGCATTGCCGAACTCGACTTCAACCCGGTGATCGTGAGCAGCAACCGCGCCCACTGCCGCGTCGTGGGGGGGGGGGTGGGGGGGGCCGGGGGGGGGGGGGGGGGCCCGCGCGGGGCCCCCCGGGGGGGGGGGGGTGGGG
>CAZULB010000020.1:7977-20527 GCA_964621155.1 uncultured bacterium
TGTCGGTGCGTGTTTCGCGCCGGTCTTCCCGCAATTCCGCCCGGTCCTCCACCCGTTCGGCGCGCGTGGACGCGAGGTCGCGGCGCATCACGTTCAAGAAATCTTCCACCATAGAGACGTTGCGCTTCATCGCCGTGCGATCGCCGCGCTCGACATCGTTGCGCAACGCGCCCGCCATCGTGCCGAGACGAACCATTTCGTCACGACGCAAAGCGGCACTCTCGCGGTCGCGACGATCATCGCGCACGTCGTGCCCGTCATCGATCGCCTGCAGCGCATCGCGGCCGTCACCGCTGGTCGCCGCTTCCATGCGCTCGTTGCGCGCCTCGCGGCGCGATTTCCCCGCTTCGCGCGCGGCCTGGTCGGCCTTCACGCCGGCCTGCTGGATTTCGCGGTCGATGGCGCCGAGCAAACGTGTGTTCACTTCGCGGTAACGCGCCGTCATACGGTCCTGCATGGCATCCTTGAGGGACGCCGTCATGGTTTCGAACTCGGCGAGTTCGCGGGTGTCGCGCTCCACCCAGTTGCGGTCGACGGCGAGTTGACGATGATCCTGCCGTCGCTCCATGGTATTGCGAACCGGGTCCGAGTTCGCGAAAGAGAGAGTCGGTGTTGCAAGCAGCAAGACCAACACGGTATCCAGACGTGGCATGGGGTTTCCTCCGATGTACTGTGAATTCCGCCCGAACCGGTGCGGTGGGTTCGTCCCGGACCCATTTGCAAGCCATGGACCGCAGCCCATCCAGCAGTGGCCGGCGCCAATTTTCCGTGCAACCTCCGGGGGAGCAGGCGCGTACAAGCTCTGAGGAGTCCATCAACCACCCTGAGCGCCCCCTGACGCATTGACGCAGGGGGCGTTTTGGGGTATACCAGTGCAACTTTTGACCGCGCACCCAATCCGCTCTTCCCACGTATCAAACGGCTCTCGGGCGCGTGATTCATCTTATCCAAGACATCGGAGGTAGAGGACGCATGAAGCGCCTTATCGCGGCATCGATTGCCCTGGTGGCAACCGGAGCCCTGTTTGTAACGGCCGGTTACGGCAAGAAGGGATCGTCGGGCGCGGGCCAGATTCCGTATGAGGAGCACACGCTCGACAACGGGCTGCGGGTCGTGCTTTCGGAAGACCACTCGGTTCCAGTCGTGGCAGTCAATGTCTGGTATCACGTTGGCAGCGCCCAGGAAGAGAAGGGTCGCAGCGGTTTCGCGCATCTCTTCGAGCACATGATGTTCGAGGGATCGAAGAACATCGACAAGGGCGAGCACTTCAAGTACGTCTCCGAGGCGGGCGGCTCGATGAACGGCCAGACCACGCAGGACTACACGAAGTACTATGAAACCCTTCCCTCGAATCGGTTGAATCTGGGTCTGTGGCTCGAGGCGGACCGCATGCGCTCGCTCGTGATCACGGAAGAGAAGTTCGAGAACCAACGCTCGACCGTGAAAGAAGAGCGCCGCCAGAGCATCGACAACCAGCCCTATGGCGAAGCGTTTCTCGTTTCTGACACGCTCGGCTATGACGGCTGGCCATACGACCACACCGTCATCGGCAGCATGGACGACCTCGATGCCGCCCACGTCGACGACGTGCAGAAGTTCTTCAATCGTTATTACTGCCCGGCCAACGCGGTTCTCGTGATCGTGGGCGATATCGAGCCCAAAGAGGCCATGAAGCTGGTGCAGCAGTACTTCGGCAACATTCCGTCAGGCCAGAAGAGCGCGTTCCCGACCTGGAACGAGAAGTTCAACAAGGGCGAACGCCGCAAGGAAGTTCCTTCACCGAAGGCGAACGTCGCGGCCGTGTTCGGCACATATCAGATTCCCGGCCACATGCACGCCGACACCCCCGCGATCGAGATGTTGAGCACGATTCTCTCCGATGGCGAAACCAGCCGTCTCTACCAGCGCCTGGTGAAGGACGAAGAAGCGGCCGTCGCCGTGTTTGGCTTCGTCGACGGGCGCCTCGGCCCCGGCCAGCTGCGCGTGATCGCGGCTGCTAACGCCGGCACCGACATCTCGACGTGCGAGAAGCTCATCGACGAGGAAATCGCCAAGGTTGTCGACAAGGGCGTCACCAGGGAAGAGCTCGACCGCGCCAAGATGAAGGTTCGCTCTAATTTCATCAATCAGCGCCAGACGGTGATGAACAAGGCGGAAGAGATTCATCACTACATCCGTTTCCACAAGGACCTGGCCGAGATCAACACCGACGTCGAAACGTTCATGGCGGTGACGCCGGACGACATCCAGCGCGTGGCCAAGCAGTATCTTGTAACCGCGAACCGCACCGTCGTTATCGCGCAGCCGCCCAAGCAGGGAAGCTAGTCCTATGAGGAGGAATATTTTCATGAAGAGCAGAATTCTCGCGGGTGCGGCTGCGGTGCTGATGGCCGCGATATCGGTCACATCCGTCACGGCCAAGGAAGCGCCGCCGGCGCCCGGGCCGCTCAAGAAGCTGGCGTTCCCGGCCTACAGCGAGATGACCATGAAGAACGGCCTGCAGGTCGTTGTCGTGGAGCATCACGAGCAGCCGGTCGCGTCCATCTGGCTCGCCATCAAGGCGGGCTCGGTGCTAGATCCGGAAGGCAAGGCGTCGGTGGCCGAGTATACCGCCGCGCTCATCAACAAGGGCACCAAGGACAAGGATTCGAAGAAGCTCGCGTCGTGGATCGAATCGGTCGGCGGCACCTTCAACTCGGCCGCCGACAAGGACGAGACCATTCTCACCATTTCGGTGCTGAGCGAGTACCTCCCCACGGCGTACCAGTACCTCGCCGACATCATCCTGAATCCGACGTTCCCGGAAGACGAGTTCAAGGAGGAGCAGAAGCGCGCCAAGACCAACATCGAGTTCGAGAAGTCGGACCCGGATGCGATGGCGCAGCGACATTTCGAAGAGGTCGTGTACGGCAAGCATCCCTATGCGATTCACGCCACCTCGGAAAGCGTCGAGGCGGTCACGCGTGACGACGTCGCCGCGTTCCACAAGAAGAACTACGTCGCCAACAACGCGCTGTTGTTTGTTGTCGGTGACGTACAGAAGGGCAACGTCAAGAAGGACGTCGAGAAGTACATGGGTGCGTGGCAGAGCGGAACGCCGGACGTTGCGAAGTACGAAGGCACGCCCGAGCGCACCGCGCAGAACATCGCCCTCTATCACCGTCCCGGTTCGGTGCAGACCAACCTTGTCATCGGACAGTTGGGCCTGAAACCGACCGATCCGGATTGGCCCTCGGCGGCAGTGGGTAACAAGATTCTGGGCGGCGGTCCGGAAGGACGACTGTTCCTTGACGTGCGCGAGAAGCACGGCTGGACGTACGGCGCGTATTCACAGTTCTCCAAGGAGAAGGATCGCGGCACGTTCTCGGCCGATGCCAGCTGCCGCACCGACGTCACCGACAGCACGCTTGTGGCCATGATCGCCAACATCAAGCGCATCACGAGCGAGCCCGTGACCGACGCCGAGCTCGAAGGTGCGAAGTCCTACATGATCGGGAACTTCCCGACCACGATCGAAACTCCGGCGCAGATCGCGGCGCAGGTCGGGCAGGTCAAGTTGCTCGGTCTCGAAAAGAGTTACCTCGAGAACTACCGCAAGCAGATCTCGATGGTCACCAAGGAGAGTGTCCATACGGCGATGCAGAAGCATCTGCAGCCCGACAAGATGGCGATAATTGCCGTCGGCGATGCGGGTGCGATCAAGTCCAAGCTGGATCCAATCGCCTCGGTGGCGGTGTACGACATCGAGGGCAACCCGGTATCGCTGGACGAGCTCTCGGTGCAGGGCACTGACTTCGATTACGACACTTCGGCGCTCAAGAACACGACCGCAACCTACTCGGTGAAGTACCAGGAGATGAGCCTGGGTGACATGAACGTGACGCTGGAGAAAAAGGGCGGCGAGTTCGCCAGCAAGTCGAGCATCACGGGTATGATCCAGCTCAACGAAGAGATGACGTTCGGCACCGAGTTCGAACCGAAGGCCTACAAGTTCTCAATGGCGGCTGGCCCGCAGAACGCCTCGGCTGACGTTGCGTTCACAGACGGCGTGGCGAAGGGATCGGTCAAGGGCGGCAAGGACGGCGACAAGGACATCAATGTCCCGCTGGTGAAGGGCGCCATCCTCAAAAGCTCCATTGACGTACTCATCAGCACGTTGCCGTTGGAGACCGGGAAGACCTTCAAGTTCCCTGTCATCGATGCGCAGTCGGGCAGTCTGGAGAACCTCACGCTCGAAGTGGCCGGCGAGGAAGAGCTCATGGTCGCTGCGGGCAGCTTCTCGACCTACAAGGTGAAGGTGAAGAGCGGCGACGGCGAGCAGGTAATGTATGTTCGCAAGGCGATGCCGCATGTGCTCGTGAAGCAGGAAGTCCCCGCGCAGGGACTCAATATCGAGCTCAAGAGCATCAAGTAACCAGCGTCGTTTCGATTACCAGGGCGGGCGGGCGAGCAATCGTCCGCCCGCTTCTTTTTGTCTCCTCACATCACGCGCAGAAGCGAAAACTTCCCCAGCTGCATGGACGCCCCTATCCGGGCTTTGGGTGGCACCGCGCACCGGTGGCCCGGTGTGTGATATATCGGTAGGAATCCATCATAGCGTTGTCGGGTGTGATGTGTAACTGTATGTAAGAATGTGACTTATAAGCCCGTGGAAATCTCTGCCGGGCGTGGGTTCGGCATCGCTCCTGCATGAGCCATTCGTCCGACGTATTCCGCCGTCGCCCGGCGATGGACGCCTGATACAAGATCTTTCGCCCCCTGTTTTCGCTCCCGGAGACCCGTCAGCCGCAAGGCCGGCGGGCCTCCTTCATTTTTGGGCGCACGCGAAACGCCGTCACTTGGCATATCCCCTGCTCAATGATTCCTGTTCGGGGAGGAATCATGACGACTTCATCAGAGACGCTTTATTACGTCCTGCGCGAGGGCTCGACGCGCGAGGAGCAACTCACGTGGAGCGATGCGGAACAACTGTGCCGCTCCGGGAAGCTCTCGCCCCGGGCGAAAATTTTTCTCCCCGATGAGGAACGATGGGCCGCGGTTGGCGAGACCCGCCTCGCCGCGGTGATCGGCGCGGAGTCTTCCGAGGCCACCGGCGAAGAGAATGATGCCCGCGCGGGGATCGAAGCCGAATACCAGCAGGCCCTCGAACGTATCGAGACCGAGCCCGACATGCTCGAAGCGCACCTCGACGCGGGTATCCTGGCCGACGAACTGGGCAAGCGCGATGAAGCGCGCGCACACTTCCAGACCGTGCTGCATCGCTACCCGTACCATGCGCGCGCAGCCGCCGAAGTGCACCGGCGCTTCAACAAGGCCGAACAGAAGAAGATTCGCTATCTCGACCGGCCCGCGCCGGTGTGGGAAGACGTCCTCGACCTCGCACGGATTCCATTTGGTCGCGGCCCGCTCTACGTGATGCTGACCACGCTGGCATTCGGACTGCTGTCGTTTGTGCCGGCGGGTTGGGCGGTGTCGTACGCCATCGCATTTCTGTGGGCCTTCCAGGTGATGGAGTACACCGCTCGCGGCGGAGTGAAACTGCCGGACTGGAATCGTTCATTCAAGGATCCGTGGAAGAAGCTCGCGCGACCGGCGCTGCTCATGAGTGCGGTGGTGGCGCAGTGGATGGTGATCGTCGTCGGTTCAGCGAAAATCGAATCGCTGGTGAAACATGGCGAAATGGAATCGCTGTGGTACTTCGTCACGCAGAGCCCGGTCATTCTGGTCGTGGGCTCCATTCTGGGTGTCCTGTACCTGCCGGCTGCGATGGTTTCCCTCGGCGGCTTCTCGGGACCCGTCACCAAGACGCTTGACCCGCGCCGCCTGGTGCGGACGATCGCGCGCATGGAGCACGAGTACGTTTATACAGTGATGTTGATTGCCGCGCTCGTGATCGTCCTGGGTATCCTGCGCATGACGATCGGCGCAATTCCGTTGGTGGGCGATCTGGTGTTCGCCGGGGCGCTGGCGTGCGCGACACCGATGTGCGGCTTGATCCTGGGCCGTCTGCTCGGCCGCATGGGTCACGTGATCGAATAGCCTCGGCGCGCTCGCGGGGCCTGACACCGGCCACCCCGGGCCCGCGCAGACACCGCGGGTTCGAGAGCGGAGCCGGGAAAAAGATGGTTACCTGGCAGCTTCCAGCAACTCTTTCGCGGTAAAGATCGATTCCAGGCGGCAACCCTCGGCGGCCAGCGCATCACGCCCGCCCTCTTCACGATCGACCATGGCAAATACGCGGCGCACGTCGCACCCGATTGCCTTGACGGCGGCGATCGCCTGCAGCGACGAGCCACCGGTCGTCACCACATCCTCGATGATCACGACGCGATCCGTCGGTTTCAGCTCGCCCTCCACCAGCGACTTCGTGCCGTGGTCCTTGGCCTGCTTACGCACGATGAAACCGCGCAGCGGCAGATCCTCCAACCCGGCCAGCGACAGCATGGCGCCAATGATCGGGTCGGCGCCCAGCGTGAGCCCGCCCACCGCATCGGGGACGTCATTCGCCATCATAGCGAGGAACATGCGGCCGAGCAGGTAAGCGCCCCGTGCGTCGAGCGTCGTCGCCTTCCCGTTGATGTAGTACTTGCTCTTCTTGCCCGAGGCGAGCGTGAAGTTGCCGGTACGGAAGGAATGGGCAAGCAGGTGTTGAAGCAGCTCGTCGCGCAAGGTCATGTGGGGTTCTCCCGAAATGTGGTGCGAAGAAGAAACGGGCAGGGAAGCCCGCAAATCGCGAGCAGACTAGAAAGAACCGCGCGGACGGTCAAGGGGATTTGCTTGCCCGGCGCGGGGGCATCAGTTAGTTTGCCGACTAAATGGAAGCCTCCCGGCCCGGACTGCGTACGCGTATCGAAGGCCACCTCACCCGACTCGATCACGCTCTTCGCCATGGCAAGCGTTGGCCGCTCGTCATCCTTCTGGTGGCGTTCGCGCTGAAGCTCGTCTTCGTGTTGCAGACCCGCGACGCGCTCTACGTCAAGGTGCCCATCATGGACGCCGGCGACTACGACCAGATGGGGCAGCAGATCGCGGCGGGCCAGCTCCTGCGTCACCAGGCCTTCTTCATGGGTCCGCTGTACCCGTATTTCCTTGGGCTCGTATATTCCCTCTTCGGTCGCGACTTCCTGCTTGTGCGCATCATCCAGGCCGCGGGCGGTGCCACCACGGTGATGCTCGCATTCCTGATCGGACGCCATGTGTTTCGCCCGTCGGCGGCGCTCGTGGGTGTGATCCTGCTCATGCTGTGTGCGTCGGTCACCTTCTACGAGACCGAGATGCTGATGGAGTGGATGGGATCGCTGCTCAACTGTCTCGCGTTGTGGCTTCTGGTCACCGCCCCCGCCGAGGCCCGCTGGCCGCGCTACGCGCTGGCGGGTGCGGCGCTCGGACTCTCCGTGCTGGCCCGTGCCAGCATCCTGCTGTTTGCGCTATTCGTGCTGGTGTGGTTGTGGCGCGGTGGTGTCCAGCGCCGTGCCCGAGCGCTCGCGTTCGCCGGTGCGCTCGTGGTGATGCTCCTGCCCGCCGTCGTTCACAACGCCATCGTGAGCCACGTCTTCCTTCCCGTCACCTCGAACGCCGGCGTCAACTTCTACATCGGTAACAATCGCGCCGCGAACGGCCGTTTCGCTCCCATTCCCGAGGTGGACATCTACGACGATTTCACTTCGCAGCGCTACCTCGAGCGCAAGACGGGGCGCCAGCTCAATCCGGCGGAGGTGTCGTCGTACTGGGTGAAACAAACCCTGGAGGAGATGCGGGCACAGCCGGCGCGCGCGGCGGGACTGATGGCCAGGAAGGTCGCTCTCTTCTTCAATGGCTATGAAATACCTCAGATCGAGAGCTTCGACATCGCCGCGCGCGAATTCTCGTGGCTGCGCGTTCTCTTCGTGCGCCTGTGGCCGGTGGTCGCGCTCGGTGTGCTGGGACTGGCGTTGTCGTGGCGCGCCGGTCGCGCGCGAGGCTTGATTGCCGGGTACGTGCTCGTGTACGCGGCCTCCATTGTCATTTTCTTCGTGACCGGGCGCTACCGGGTGCAGGCGATCCCCATGCTGTGTCTGTTCGCCGGCCATGCCCTGGTGACGATCCCGGGCCGGGTGCAGACGGTGCGCGCGGGCGCCGCCGCCGTAGTGACCGTTCTCGTTCTGTTCGTCGTCACGTCTCCGGCGCTGTTTGCCGACAATCCGCGCGTGATCGAATTCGGCGACCATATTCACCGCGCGCGCCGTTTGAGCCTGTTGCGCAGCTTCGCACCCGCCGTGCGCGAGGCCAGCGCGGCCATCGCGCTCTACCCCGATCTGGCCGAGGGTTATCTCCAGCGCGCCATCGTCTACAAGGATCAGAGCAACGACTTGAAGGCGATGGAGGACTATCAGAAGGCAATCCAGATCGACGGCAACCAGCCCGGCGCGCACTACAACCTCGCCCAGTGCATGCGGCGCGTGCGTCTGCGTGAACAGGCGGTGAAAGAGTACCGGCGCTCCATCGAGCTCGACCCGAACATGGCGGAGGCCTACAACAATCTCGGCATCACGCTGCGGGAGCTGGGCCACACCGACCAGGCCATCGTCGAATTCAAGAACGCGATCGCAAGAGAGCCGCGTTACCGCCGCGCGTACAACAATCTCGGCGCGAGCTACGCGGAGACCGGCCGCATTGACGAAGCCATCGCCGTGTTCAAGGACACCACTCGGCGTTTTCCCGACTATCCGCAGGGTTACAAGAATCTGGCCATGGCCTACGCGTCGCTCAAGCAGCCGTGGCCGGCGCTGGACGCGATGCGTCGCTACGCCGAGCTGCAACCCGACGACCCCACTGCAGCGGAAGCCATTCGAAAGCTGGAAATAGCAGCGCGCGCGGACAGCACGTCGCGAACGATGCCGCGTTGAAAATCAGCGAAGATCGACGGTGAGACCGAGTGTTACGTCGAAGATGAGCGGCGCATCGGCGCCGTCGGTGAAGGCGAAATAGAGATCGTTGCTGTTCTCTTCGACCGTGAAGTAGTGGGCCGTGCCGTCCGCCTCGATGCTCCAGTTGCCCGCGATGCGCCACGCAAAACCCAACCCGCCGTTAAAGCCGAATTTTTGATCGCTCAGATCGAACGGCGTCAGGACATCGGTGAAAACCATACTGACGGAGTAGATCCCCGCGCCCGCGGCAACATGCATGGAATAGGGTCCGCCGATGCTGCGTCCGACCATGGGTCCCACCGAGATATACAGAATGCGCATCGATCCCTGGATGCCGCTCTGGTTCAGAAGTTTGTCGTCGAGATCCTCGATCTGGAGATCGCCCAGGTAGAGCGCGCCCAGCCGCACGTCCAGAAGCAGGTGGCGGGTAATGCGCTCGGTGAAGAAAAGGGTGAGATCCCAGCCGTTGCCGTACGCGTCGTTCAAACCATCCACGGTAAGGAGGCCCCCCGTGCGAACGCCGATACGCTCCTTGCCCGCGAGCTGGTCGAATGCGCGTGACGAGGCGGGAAAGAAAAGGCACGCGCAGACGGTCGCGGCCACGAGGGCGATGCGGGAGGTCATGGCGACAATCTAGATAATGGAACGCTGCAGGTAAAGCGCAGACTCGGAGCGAAGGCTACTTGATCAGCATCAACTTGCGGGTGTTGACCACAGCGCCTTCGACGCTCAGGCGCGCAAAGTAAACGCCGGAAGCCACGCCGCGGCCCGAATGGTCGGTTCCGTCCCACTCCAGCGCGTGACGGCCGGGCGCGCGCGCGCCGTCGAGCAGCGTGCGGATCAAGGTACCGGACGCGTTGTAGACGTCGACCCGAACCGCGGCCGCCGTCGGGAGCTCGAAGTGCAGCGTAGTGCTGGGATTGAACGGATTGGGGGTATTGGCGAGTAGCTGCGCGTGCCCGGGAGTGCCGCCGATGGTCAGCTGCGACGTGCCGCGCGCCCTCTTGTTGTTTCCCGGCGCCAGACCCGGGAGTGCAGTCAGGAGGTTGCCCGACTCAATGATGTCATCCACGCAGATGTGCCCGAAGTAGTCCGCCGACAGGTCGGCAATGTCGATGTGCACGGTGCGGCCGATCAGTTGTGACACGTCCCAGTAGCGCCGGCTCATCACGTTGGAGTTGTTGCCCGTCTCCTTGTACAGCACCTGGCCGCTGTTGTCATCGACGAGCGCCACGTAGCATTCGTTCGGAAAATTACCGCCGCCGACCAGCAGGCTGATGGAATTGCCCTCGATGGAAAACGGTTTGGAGCGGATGAGACCTGTGCGCGCATCACCGGTCGTTTGTCCCGGCGAACCGAAGCCGACCGGGCCGGTGTAGAGCTCGGTGCTGTTGATCCAGCCGTCACCCACGAAAGAGGACGGGTAGATTTCATTGCGCGCGTACGCGTTGTTGGAAAATGTCGGCTGGTAGTAGAAGGCGTCGCCGCTCACGAATGTCCAGTCGTTCTGCAACGGAAACGGTTTCACGACGATCGGGGAGTCACCGAACCAGGACAGGGGAGAGAACTTGATCACGTAGCGAAAGACGCCGTGATTGTCGTTGTACACGGAGTGACGCGAGAACATGGGACCGCCGGGCGTGTCCGTGATCTGGGGCGCGTGTCCGCTGTCGACGTAGGTGCGCTGCGAATAGTCCCACCCGCCGAAGAGCGTGGGGGACGACATGTGCTGGGTGCCGAACACGCCTTCCTCGGTGAAGAACATGTGGAACAACCCGTTCCTCTGCAGGATGAACACCGACTCCAGCATGTGCCAGGAATTGTGCAGGTAAATGAAACCGGCATCCGTCCAGTGGACGAGGTCGGTGGAGGTTGCGCACGCGACGGCGCCCTTGAACCACTCGTGTTGCGCAGTAACGAACAGGTAGTAAGTTCCGTCAATCTCGATGACGTGCGGATCCCGCCCGTGACAGAAAGTGGCGGCGTCCCAGTTTGCCCACGTGGTATCCGGGTGGTAGATGGGATCCGGGTACTTGGTCCAGTTGTACAGGTCGTTGGAAAACGCCAGGCCGGTCTGCTGCGCGCCGAACGAGTTGACGCCCGTGTAGTACATGAACCAGGTGTTCGAGAAGGGTTTGATCAGGTAGGGAGCCCACAAAAGCCCGTCCCAACTGCCCGACGACATGACCGGCGGTTCCAGGTGCCAGTGCGTGAAATCGGTGGTGGTGGCATGACCGATGTTGACGGCTGGATTACCGCGCAGGTAAAAGAGGTGGTAGAGACCGTCCGTCTGGACCACGCAGTGGTCGAGGACGTTCTGGCCCGGTTCGCTGAAATAGGGTTGCTCGAAGTCGAACTGGGTCAGCGCGGACGCCGGACGGGCGCAAAGCAACGCAATACACACCACAAGCGTGAACGAGAGTCTCATTCTTTGGATGCCGGGCACGCGTTGCGTGGTCGGTCTTGATACAGGAACGGGGACGGTTTGGCCCTGATGTTAACACAGCCAGCACCCCCCAGCAAGGCGCCGGGACGGGCCGGACGCCGCCTGGCGTTCGTCCGACCGTGTGCCAGGGTGGCGGTGCAGTGAGCCGCTATCGGGGCATGCGTTATACGGCCGGCATCGGCACGTACGCGGGGATTCCCGTTCGTATCCACGCCACTTTCCCGCTGGTTTTCGTGGTTTATCCACTGATCGCCGCGTTCATGGGTACGTGGCGGGACGCGGCCAACGCCGCCATTCTCGTACTGTCGGTTTTTGTGTGTGTCATCCTGCACGAGTTCGGCCACTGTCTTCAGATCAAGCGCTACGGCATTCATGTGCGCGATATCGTGCTGTTTCCGATCGGCGGCGTAGCCCGCGCCGAGGCGATTCCCGAGAATCCCCGCCAGGAAATCGTGGTCGCGATCGCCGGCCCGATTGTGAACTTCCTGATCGCCGGCGCGATCGCGCTGGGGCTAACGCTGGCCGGCATCCCCCTGCATGCGGACAGCTATCTGGTAACGCTGGCGATGGCAAACGTGTTTCTCGGCACGTTCAACCTCATTCCCGCGTTCCCGATGGACGGGGGACGGATTCTGCGCGGCGTTATGCACTTGCGCATGCCGTATCTCGCCGCCACGCGTCGCGCGCGCAATGTGGGTCAGATCATTGCGCTTGGTTTCATCGTGGTCGCGTTTCGCGACACGAGCTTCGTCATGCTCGCGCTGGTGGCGACCTTCGTGTTCATCGGAGGAATGTACGAGGAGCGAGCGGTGGCGCTGCGCATGCGCTTGAACGGCCGTCGCGCCGGGGACCTGGCCGATACGACCCGGCAGGTGTTCGCCGCGACGGAAAGGATCGACGCCGTGTTTCCGCATCTGCACACGGGTGCGGCCCCGGCCTATGCGATCGCGGCTGAATCCGGGGCACTGGCGGGTGTCGTGGCAACGGCGGATGTGCTGGGTGCCGTGCGCGCGGGCCAGTCTTCACAGCCGCTGGCGTCGATCGCGCGCTACAACTTCCCGGTGGCGGAAGCGAACACGGAAGCGGCCCGCGTTTATCGTCACCTGCGCGAGCAGAACCAACCGTTCGCAGCCGTCGTCGACGGCGACCGCTTTGTCGGACTGTTCCACGCCGACGAGAACCTCAGCGATTTCCCCCG
>CAZULB010000020.1:20627-34151 GCA_964621155.1 uncultured bacterium
TTCGGCTTCGGTACGCCATTTGCTCCCATCTCGCCATTGCCCGAATTCGGGTTGTTTTTGTTGCACAATGGCGCGTTCCGAGCCCCCGTGATGCGCCCGGACCGTCGTCGGGAGCAAAGATATGAGCAGCGCCGGCACCTTCCAGGAAACAGCGAGCAGTGAAGGCACTCACGAGTCCAACGCGCTCTTTAATCGCGCAATTGAGATGCTCAATCGCAATAAGGCATCCGCAGCGCGAAAGCATCTCGAGCAGGCGCTGCAAATCTGTCCGCAGCACCCGGCATACCTTTCCATGTACGGGCTGTGTGTGGCGATCGACGCCGAAGACTTTGATTCTGCGCGTCGCATCTGCGAAAAGGCCGTCAAGATGAGTCCGGCCGATCCTATAAACCGGGTCAACCTCGGCAAGGTTTTCCGCCTGCAGGGCGACAACGGTTCGGCCTACGAAGAATTTCTTGCGGCGTGGCAGCTCGACAAGCTCCACCCCGCGCCGGCTGCCGAGCTCACACGCATGGGCATTCGGCGTCCTCCCGTACTCCGGTTCCTTCCTCGTTCGCACTGGGCGAACGTTTACCTGGGGAGATTGCGATCCCAGTTGTTGCGCTTCCGTATCGGTTTCTGACCTCCATCCTGGACCGACCGGTGCGGTCCGCCGTGGTTGCGACGGCGGACCGCGCCAGCACGGCGGGGCTCCGGTTTCACATCCATCTGTCGCGAAGTCCCACGCCGCCGTATACTGACGGTCATGCGGCGCTGGCTTCCCGTTATCCTGATGCTGGTTGTGGCCTGCTCGTCGGCCCCGCACAAACCGCCAAGGCGAGACCCCGGTTCACTTCAGGCGCAGCGCGAACGCGCGGCGCGATTCATGGCGCGCGGCGACTTCGCCGCCGCGGTGGGCGCTCTCGATTCGCTCACGCGCGCTTTTCCCGCGGATTCCGATCTCTGGGAAAATCTCGGCGACGCCCACCGCGGCGTGAAGGACACCGACAACGCCATCAAGAGCTACGAACAGGCGATGCGGCTGAATTATGGCGCCTACGGCCCCCACATGAAGCTCGGCACCATTCTCATGGAGCAGGGAAAGACCGGCCGCGCGCTCACCGAATTCGAGCTCGCGGTCAAGGCGGATGATCGCGACGGACTTGCGCGCTACAACTACGGCGTGGCACTGCACGAGTCGGGCCGCAGGGACGAGGCGCTGGCGCAGTGGCGCACGGCGGCGGAGATCGCTCCCAACGACTTGCGCGTGGCGGAAGCCCTGGCCATGGCGCTGACGGAGGCCAACGACAGCACGGCCACCGCGCAATTCGAGCGTGCTGAGGCGCTGGGCGCGAAGAGCGCGAACTTCTACAACAATTACGGACTCATGTACGATCGAAGAGGCCGGTCCGATCTGGCGTGGAAATACTTTCTGTTGGCCATGCAGAAAGCGCCGGAACGCGCGGACTATCGTCGCAACTATGCCGTGAGCTTGTTGCGTGGCGAACGCGCGCAGGATGCCGCCGTAATATTTGAAGGCTTGATCCGCGATGCCGGCGGGGTGTGGAGTGACACGGTTTATCTCGCCCGCGCGAACAAGGAGCTCAAACAATACGCGGACGCCATTGCGGTGCTGGAGCCGTTCGCCCTCGATGTCGAATCGGGAAAAATTCCGCGCTCGTCGCCGAAGATCGACCGCATGCCGCCAACGCTGGATGAAGCGCTGGATCTCCTGGGAATGTGTTTTCGGGGGAAGGGCGACAAGAAGAAGGCCGTCGATTATCTGGCGCGAGCGGTGGCGCTTTCCCCTCAGGACGTGTCTCACCTCAATAACTATGGCGTGGTGCTCGTGGAAGATGGTATGCTGCGGCAAGCCCGGGAACAGTGGAAACGGGTGCTCGAGATCGACCCGCAAAACACCACCGCAAAGGCCAATCTTTCCGCATTCGGACGGTAACTTTCGACTTACGGCTGTCGTATCTTGAACGTGACGAAAGTGGTTAACAGGCCAGATCGAAGGCGGTAGTTATGTACTGTAAATTCTGCGGACGCGAAGTCGACGAAAAGGCCGAGGCCTGCGTCCACTGTGGCAAGCCTCTGCGCACTTCCTTCCTCGAGCATTCTGAGTTCACCCGCCTGAAGGTTCCCAAAGAGCCCAAGAGCCCCGGCCTCGCCGGTTTTCTTGGATTCGTGCTTTCGTGGCTGTTCATGGGTCCGGTGGGCTACATCTATCTCGGCCAGTGGAACTGGTTCTTCCTCTCGGTCGTCATCTATACGCTCGTTCTGATTCTGTCGGTGGGATTTGCCTGGGCGGTATTCCCCTTCATATTCGCGTTTCATCAATATGACATGGCCCGCCAGCTCAACACCATGCTCGCTTCGTCTCGTCAACCCGGCAACGAAGGGGCTCCCGGTGTGCAGCCAGGTGGAACCAGCCCGGTCTAGGCGGTGAGCAGGCCGCGCGCCCATGGAACGCAACCTCGCCCTTGAGCTCGTTCGTGTGACCGAGGCCGCCGCGCTGGCATCGGCGCGATGGATGGGCAAAGGAGACGGCGAGGCGGCGGACCGCGCGGCGCGCGACGCCGTCAGCGTGGTGATGAAGTCGGTCAAGCTCTCCGGCCACGTCATCATCGGCGACACCGACGTAACCGTTGTCGCGCCTGCCGGCAAGCCTGGCTCCCGGAGTGCCGAAGTCCCCGACGTAGACATCGCTATCGACGCGCTGCAGTCGATTCAATCGCTCGCCTACGGCCGTCCCCACGCCATTGCCACCATTGCCGTTTCGAATCGCGGCACTTTCCTGGTGCCGCCGGTTCCGTACATGAACAAGATTGCAGTGGGGCCCGAGGCCGCGGGGCGCATCAACTTGCGCGCGAGTGCGCTCGACAATCTGGTCAACATTGCGGACGCGAAGCGCTGCTACGTAGAGGACCTCACCGTGTGCATCCTGGATCGCGACCGACATCGCGCGCTGATCGACGACGTGCGCGCGGCCGGCGCGCGCATTGCACTCATCCCCGACGGTGACTTGACCGCGATGCTCGCCACGGCGGTGCCGTCGAGCGGAGTCGACGTGGTCATGGGTGTCGGGGGTAGCGCGGAAGGAGTGCTCGCCGCTGCAGCTCTCAAATGCGTGGGCGGCGACCTGCAGGCGCAGTTCCAACCGCGCGATGCCGAGGAAGACAAGATTCTGCGCGCCGCGGGCTACGACAAGCGCGATTTGGTCCTGCGCGTGGATGACTTCGTGCGCGGCGAGGCCACCATGTTCGCTGCCACCGGCATCACCAACAGTGATGTCATGCAGGGCGTGCAGTTTGTTCCCGGCGGCGCCGTCACGCACTCCATTGTCATGCGCAGCCAGTCGGGAACCGTGCGCCAGATAACGGCCCACCATCGCTTCGATCGCAAGCCTCTTTATACGTAGCATCCGGGTTTCTCCGGCGTGTGCACGCCGCACCAATATGAGCGATTCCTTCGAGCTGCTTCCACCCGACCCCGGTGCGGGAAAGTCGCGCGCGACTCCGCTCGCCGACCGCATGCGCCCGCGCACCCTCGACGAATTGGTGGGCCAGGAGGCCATCGTCGGCGCGGGAACTCTCCTGCGCGCGGCGCTCGAGGGTGGCCGCATCACGCAGTCGATGATCCTGTGGGGACCGCCCGGCTCGGGTAAGACGACGCTGGCGCGGCTGATTGCGTCGCGCGTGAAGAACCGCTTCGTTCCGTTCAGCGCGGTGACCTCGAGCATCACGGACGTGAAACGCGTCATCGCCGACGCACAGAAGCTGCGCTCGGTGGATCCGCTGCCTCTCCTGTTGTTCGTCGATGAAATCCATCGATTCAATCGCGCTCAGCAGGATGCCTTCCTCCCGCACATCGAGGATGGAGCCATCGTCTTCATCGGCGCCACCACGGAGAATCCGAGCTTCGAGGTGATCGGGCCGCTGTTGTCGCGCGCGCGCGTGTTCGTCATCAAGCCACTCTCACGCGACAACGTGGTGACGCTTCTCCAGCGCGCTCTCACAGATACCGAGCGCGGGCTTGGCGAGGCGACAATAAACGCGGATGAAGGGGTGCTCGAACTGATTGCTGATATCGCCGGAGGGGACGCACGCGTGGCGTTGAATGCGCTCGAGTATGCCGGCTCCGTGCTTGCGCATGCGTCACCCCCACGCGTGCTGACGCGTGCAGTTGCTCTGGATGCGCTGCAGCGTCGCATGGTTGCCACCGACAAGGCGGGCGAATCGCACTTCAATCTGATTTCGGCGCTGCACAAGAGCCTGCGCGGCGGTGACCCGGATGCCTCGCTGTACTGGCTGGCGCGCATGTGCGAGGCGGGCGAGGATCCGCTCTACATTGCGCGCCGTCTGGTGCGGTTTGCGTCCGAGGATGTGGGTAATGCCGACCCGCAGGCGCTGCTGGTTGCGGTCGCAGCACGCGACGCGGCCGAGTTCATCGGTTATCCCGAGTGCAAACTGGCGCTCGCCCAGTGTGCCGTGTATCTCGCGCTCGCGCCCAAGAGCGTCTCTGTCTACCACGCGTATGAAAAGGCGGCGGAGACGGTGAACAACTCACCGCCCTACGGCGTGCCGCTCCACATCCGCAACGCGCCCACGCCGCTCATGAAGGACCTCGGCTACGGGAAGGACTACCTGTATCCCCCCTCGGACCCGGATGCGCCACCGCAGGAGTTCCTCCCCGATGAGCTAAAGGGCTGGACGTTCTACAAGCCCACCGCGGGCGCCGGCTTCGAGGAAGAGCTGGCAAAACGCCTGGCAGAATTCCGAAAGAGAAAAGAGAAGTAGCGCACGATTTGATAAGATGCGGCCCGTGAGCCACGCCGCCGCCATCATCGACCGTCCCCCCGGCCACGCCCGCATTCTGGGGCCGCCGCGCAGCGGCAAGACCACGCTCCTCGTACAACGTTTTCACCACCTCGTTCGCGCCGGCCATCACCCGATCGTGATTGCCTTCGGTCGTGAGCAGAGTGACCGTTTGCTCGCCCAATTGTGGCCCGACGGAACCGCGACCTTCGGTCCCGCGCCGGTCACCACGCACGGTCTGCTTGCTGCGCGCATTCTCTCCGCCACGCGACCGGGACGCGCCCGCACACTCCGCGACGTCGACGAGCGTGTGGTGCTGGATCGCGTGATGGAGAGTCACACCTTCACGAGCGATCTGCGTTCCATCGGCGACTCACCCGCCCTGCGCGACGCACTGCTTCCGCTCCTGCACCTGTTTGCGCAAAATGGCATCACCCGGGCCCAGGCACAATCGATCCAGACCCGGGATGCGCGCGCACGTGATGTGCTCGACCTGTTCGCGGCCTATCGCGCCTACCTTGATGAGCGCGCTCTGGTCACGTTCTACGATGCCGCCTGGGCGGCGGCGCGCGCGGTCATGGCAGATGCCGCGTTGTCGCAGACGGCGCACGCGAATGTGATTCTGGTCGACGACTTCCAGGATCTCGACGCTGGGCAATTCGAGTTGTTGCGTGCGATCGCACCACCCGCGGGTCAGATCGCGCTCGAGGTATTTGGTGATCCGGCCGGCGCGCGCTTTTCATTTCGCGGTACGAGCGCGCGTTTCCTTCAGGAAGCCTTTCCAAAGGCGTATGCGCCCGCCGATTTCAGCCTGACGCGCGCCACTCCGTCCGACCCGGCCCTTGCCTCCGTGATCGAAGCCCTCGACCCGGCGTCGCCTGCGCCACCATCGGTACCTGCCGGACTCGACGCGCTCCCGCTGTTTCGCGCGGCGCCGCAGAAAGAGACCGCGCCGCGCCCGGACGGCGGCACGACCTGGGACGTGCGCGTGAGGGCCGTGCGCGCCGCGGATGAAATCGCGGAAATTCAGAACGCCGCGACCTGCGTGGAAGCGTGGTTGCATGCCGGGATCGCACCCGCCGAAATCGCAGTGGTCGCACGCGAGCCCGAGCGCAGTACGTCCCTGGTGCATCAGGTATTTCGTGAGATGGGAATCCCCATCGATACGGGAATGGCGAGTGACACGGCGGTTGAGGCATTCGTGCACGCCATTGTGGGAGCGCTCGGGCGCGATTCAGACGGGCGGTTTGCGGATGCGCTCGCGCTGTCGTCATTCGTGGAGCCGTTCTGCGCCCTCGCCAACGAGTCTCCGCGCCATCTGTCGCGCGTAATCAAGTCGCTGCGAGCCCGCTACGTGGCTCGCGGAACGGTTGACCTAGTGCGACTGATGGGTGAACACGTGATGCCGGCGGTGAAGGGCGCTGACCGCGATGTGATCGCGGAGATAACAGAGGAATGGCGCCGCTATGCGGAGGTCGTCGCTCACACGGGCGGTCAGGTGTCGTTGGACGAGTTCCGGCGTGCCTACCTCGATGGAGGGGAACGGCGCACGGGCGCGAGCGATCGCGTCGGACTGGTATCGGCACGCGTCGTATCGGGTCGAGGTGCACGCGCTGTGGTCGTGATCGGCTGTGCGGAAGGCGTGTTTCCGCGCGTCGATACCGAGGCGGGATATCTGCCATACGCCGAGCTGGCGCGTGCGACGAAAGCTGTCGAGGCCGGAATCGCCGCCGACCTTTCAGCGCGGGTCGATCGCAATGCGCGGGCGCAGGATGAGATGCGCCTGATGCATGCGGCGCTGTGCTCCGCATCCGAACATCTGGTGGTTTCGTATTCCGCGCGCGCGGGCGGACACCACACTGCGCCCGCGGTCGTGCTCGCGCCCTTGTTCGCGACATCGCTCGAGGCCGGCCGCCGCGTTTCGCCGCCGCTGCGCGCAGCCGTGGCGCTCGCCGGTCGCGGGCATGGCGACGCGCTCGCGCCGCGCGTTCGCGGTCTGGATGCCCTGGTTACGGGCTGGCTGGGAGCTGCTCCCACCGGTGGGTTGCCGCGACTCGCGTCGTGCCGCCTCAGCCCGTCGGCGCTGGAGACCTTCTCGCGCTGCGAGCGAAAGTTTTTTTACGCCAAGGTGCTTCGCATCGACGAACCGGGCAGCATCTACATGGACATCGGCAACGTCTTTCACGCCGTCATGAAACGAGTCATTCAAAACGGTGACGACGGGGACGCTGTGCGCGCGTCGCTGCGCTCGGGCGAATATGCGCGCGCCTTCGACGAAGCGATAGCCGAGGAAATGGAAGATGCCAGCGACTGGGTGAAGGAGCTCACGCGTCTGAGCATCGGAAACATGCTGTCAAGCGCGGCGGAGCTGGAAGCGGAACGGCGCGGTCGCTACACCGTGCGGTCGGTCGAGCAACTGGCGACATTTCCCGCCGAGGGAGACGCCGTACTGAGCGGAAGGCTCGACCGCGTGGATGTCGTGGAAGGCATCGGCCCGGTCGTCGTCGATTACAAGACCGGACAGATGAAACGCACCGCCGCGAGTCTCATGAAGGAGATCATCGAGGAGCGCAAACACTGGCAGGTCCCGGTGTACTCGGCGTTGGCGGCCGGGGACGGGCCCCAACCCGTGGCATTTCTCTTCTATATCATTCCGCCCGACGGCGAGCCGAAAGTTGTCGGTATGCAAATTGTCGACGGAAAGCTGCCGGCGCCGATTCCGGACGGTGGAAAGTCCAGAGCGCCGTACGACGTGCTCGGTGCCGCCGTGGTTCACGACCGGCTCCGGGAGGCGATGCAGCTCCGCTCCGACCTCATGAGTGGCGAAGCAGCATTCAGGCGCACCGATCCGGGCGAAGAGTGCGAACGTTGTCATTTCATCCGCGTATGCAGACGAAACCAGTCGTAACTCCCGATCCCTCACAGCGCGCAGCCGCCACGCGTCCGTGCACGGTGTCGACCAACGTGGTCGCCGGCGCCGGCACGGGCAAGACAAGTGTGCTGGTCGCGCGTTACATGAAGCTGGTGGAAGAGGATCGGATACCAATTGATCGCATCCTGGCGTTGACGTTCACGCTCAAGGCCGCCGCGGAGATGCGCGATCGCATTCGCAGTGAGGTCACGCGCCGCCTCCCGGACCGGGTGGACCAGCTTCCGGGCGCATGGATTCTCAACTTTCACCAATTCGGTCACCGTTTCATCCGCGAGAACGCGCCCGCGCTCGGCGTCGACCCCGGCATCGACGTGATCTCTCCGGCGGAATTCCAGCGCGTGATGGCGTGGCTGCGCGGACGCTTCGAAGCCGGGCGTATCCAGGGTGTCCCCCTCGATTTCGGAGGTGAACCGCCGTCGCCGACCGAGCTGCCTTCCATCTTCGATACGCTCATGAAGATCGTGCACAAGTGTCGCGACAACATGATCGAGCCGCGCCGTCTGCGCGAGCTGTGCCGCGACGATGACAGCCCCGCTTATGTCGCGCGCGTGGATGCGGTGGTGGCACTCGCGGCAGAGTGGGAAGCTGAGCTGCACCGACGCAACCTGCTCGGGTTCAGCGAGATGATTTCGATTCCGGCGCGTGCGCTCACACGCGATCCCGCGCTCGCCGAGCGTTACTGCGGCGCCTTCGATCACATTCTGGTGGACGAGTTTCAGGACACGAGCCGCGCACAGAACGAGATGCTGCGGGCGTTGTCCGGCGACGACTTCGACCGGGTCACGGTGGTGGGTGACGTCAAACAGGCCATCTACCGCTGGCGCGATGCGCGCACGGAAAACGTCACCGAGTTTCCCGCCGAGCGCAGGGAGCTCCTCGTCAACTATCGCTCACGCGCAAACATTCTCGAGCTCGCGCACGAGCTCGTCGCCCACGATCCGGCGCTCGAAGGCTTTGCGCCGCGACTCGAGGCCGATCGCGGCGACGGCACGCACCCGATTCTGTTGTTTCATCCGCCCGGTGAGGAATACTCGCACGAACTCGAGGCGAGAGCGGTGGCAGACTGGGTCGAACACCTGCTGGGCCGGGTTGCCGCTCCGGCGTCCTGGGAACTCAAGGCCGTTGAACCCAACCTGGAGCCGAGCGAAATCGCCGTGCTGCTGCGCGGCTTCAAGCGCAGTCGCGCACGCCGGGCGCTCGAGGAAGAGTTTTCGAAACGCGCCATTCCGTACGCACTGATCGGCGGCGCTGCCAGCGCCGAAGCAACCGCGCTCGAGGCGTGGCACGAGCTCCTGTCGTTGTTGTTGCCCGGACCACGCGCGGTGAATCTCCTCGCTGTCCTCGAGGCGCGCCCCTTTACGATTTCGGAAGCGTCGCTGCACCAGCTCATCGAACGCCCGCGGAAGTTGTCGACGCGCGAGTTGCTTGCCGATGACCGGCTCGCGCTCATCACCGACGCCGGCGACGCCGCAACGGTACGCGCCCTGCGTTGCGAGATCGAGCAGTTCGAGAACGTGCTCCATCGCCTCGGTTTCCGCGAGTTCCTGACCTGGGCCATCGAGCACTCGCCGTTACGCCTCGATCTCGCGCACACCGGGGTGTCGGCAGCGGCCGCTGATGATCTGGTGCGCGAACTCCACGACATCGCCGACACGCTCGCGCGGCATGGCGTGGTGTCGTTGTCGGCCTACCTGGATCAGCTCGACGCCACGCTGGATGAAAAGAAATTCCGCGAGGAAGGCGACGTGCGTTTGCCCGACGATCGCGTCGCCATCATGACCATTCACCAGGCCAAGGGGCTCGAATTTCGCGCGGTGGCTGTCGCGGGTGTCGGTCCGCCGCCGCAGGGAAGCAGCGAGCATTTTGTCATCTCTCCGCAAACCGGCCTCTACTTGAGCAAGTCGACGGCGGAAAAGTGGGGCCGCGACAAAGAGAAGGCGCTCGAGTACGAGATCGAGAAGAAGCAGGAAGTGCTCGAGGAGCGTTGCATTCTCTATGTGGCACTGACGCGGGCGCGAGATTATCTGTGGGTGAGCTCGCCGTATGGCGACGGCATCAGCCACGGGCGCGGCGCGCGCGAGTCGTTGTTCACCGAGCTCCTGCGTCTGTCGCCGGACGGAAAACTGGCGCGCGAAATCCGCGTGTGCAGCGAGCCCAGGGACGGCGTGGAAACGAAACGGGTCGAAGCCGTTGCCGACGGTGACGCCGAGTCCGCGTTGCGTGCTTGGATCGACGTACGCTCCGCCGCGGATAGGCATGACCTCGAGCAACGAACGACGTCGGCCACGCTGCAGACGGTAACCTGGGCATCTCTTGCCCGTTACGAAACCTGCCCGCTCTCGTTCCACTTCGATCGGGAACGACACTTCGCGGGTGTCAGCGAAGAGTCGCCGCTCGCGGAAGCAGTCAGCGACTTTCCGGACATCGATCTTCCCCGGGGCGTCGATCCGATGCAGTTCGGGGCCTTCGTGCACGCCGTCCTCGAACGGCGCGACGATCTCGGGGATGCACTCGATGCGAGCATCTTGCGCGCGTCGCAACGCTATGATTTCGGTAAGCACGCGTCGATAGTGATGGATCTGGCGCGGCAGCGCATCGCGGGCGCGTGTGCCGCGGGTCTTGCCGGCGCATCCGCCGGTGCGCAGAGTGAACTGCCATTCGCGGTGCGCGTGAACAAGCTGCTCCTGCATGGTGTCATCGATCGGCTCGATCTTCTCAAAGACGGCGCGCTTATCACCGACTACAAGCTCGGGCTCCCGCACGCGAGTCATCACTTCCAGGTGGCGGTTTACGCGTGGGCGGCCGAGCGCGTGCTCGGCACGGATAACGTGCGCGCGCGCGTCGTGTATTTGGGTCACGATCCGATCCGTGTCGACGACGTGGAGACCGATCTGGCGCCCATCGAGGCGCTTGTCCTTGCGATGGGGAAGTCGTTCGCGTCGCAGGCGTTCGAAGCGAGGCCTGGCGCTGCGTGTGCCACCTGCGCGCATCGCACTCACTGTGCGTTCGCCGTGGCCGATGCTTGAAATCGATACCGGTATGGCAAAATCAAAGGATCATTGAACGCCGGGTATCGCCGGCGCGGGCCGTTGTTTTCGCCAAACCGATTTGCTACAGTTGCGTTGGGTCAGCCAGCCTGCCGTTCACCCCTGTGCCGGGTGCGACGCCCACTTCGCCCGGTTTGGAGGCCTCCATGACATCCTCGACTCGTCCGGCCCCGGCGCTACAGCGCGGGGGAGTGTGCCTCGTTCTCTGCGTGCTCATTCACGGCGTGTTATGGCTCGGGTCGGTTCGCGCCGACTGCATCCGTTATCAGGATTATCTGCACTGGGTGGGAAGTGTCGATCTCGTCAACGACTTTAACTTCCACGCGGTGGTGGGAACCCACGCGTTCATCGTCGGTAGCGGCGAGCTCAAGGTTGTGGACATCTCCGCGCCGGAATCGCCGGAAGTGGTGGGAGTCGTCGATAACCTGCAAGCTCACCAAATCACAGCCTCCGGGAATTACGCCTACGCCACGCACATCTACGACGGACTTATCGTTATCGATATTTCGACGCCGGAATCACCGCAAGTGGTTGGAAGCCTTGACATGCCGGATGCCGAAGGGATCGCGATCTCAGGAAACTACGCATATATCGGGGGCGGCTACGGGGGTACTCAGGTGATCGACATTTCAGATCCCACCTCGCCGCAACTGGTTGCAAGCGTCCCGACCCCGGACTATTCCTACGACGTGGCGGTATCGGGCAACCATCTCTACATCGCCGGGCTTGCGGATGGTCTCCAGGTGGTGGATATCAGCGATCCCGAAGCGCCGGTGGACGTTGGTGGTCTTCCCACTGCGGGCATGGCGTACTACGTCACCGTGTCTGGAAACTACGCGTACATGACGCTCGATTCTGGATTCCAGATCGTCGATGTCAGTGACCCGTCGACGCCAGTTGCAATGGGAATCACTTCCTCTACATCGTTGCAGGGGGTCTCTGCTTTGAGGAACGCGGTGGTCTCGGGGAATCACGCATTTGCCGCGGCCTCGTGGGGCGGCCTGGTGGTAATTGATGTTTCGTCGCCTGCTTCGCCTTCGGTGATTGCAAGGCTTGAGTCGCCGAGTGCGAACACCGTCACCGTCTGCGGAAATCACGCCTGGGTCCTGGATCGGAATCGGTTGCACGCCGCGGATATTTCCAGCCTCGCATCGGTCGGGATGGTGGGGAACGTACCTGCATTCACAGCTCTCGGCGTTGCGGTGTCCGGGCATCACGCTTTCGTTGCCAATGGCAGTGCCGGTCTCAACGTGGTGGACGTGAGTACGCCGCAAGCGCCGGTGATTGTGGGCGTCGCCGACACACCTGGTTTTGCCAGGAACGTCGCGGTCGCCGGGAGCTTTGCCTACGTTGCCGACGGCGGACCGGGCCTTACCATCGTGGACATCAGTACGCCGGCGTCCCCGTCGATCCAAACCACGCTCGCTACCGGCAACGCCTTCGATGTGAAGATTGTCGGAAATCTCGCTTACGTCGCGGCCAATAACACATTCAAAGTCGTGCTCATCAGCGGGCCGGGATCGCCGGCGATCGTTGGCAGCGTCCCCATCACCGCGACGAGGGACGTTGCGGTGGCCGGGAATCTCGCTTACGTCGCGGCCGATGGGTCTCCGGGGCAACGCGGGCTCTACGTGGTCGATGTTTCGAATCCGACGATGCCAGCGGTCTTGGGCAACCTCGATCTCTCTGGCACCGATGACGTCGCTGTTTCCGGCGCATTCGCTTACGTCGCGGCGACCCAGCAGGTGTATGTCGTGGATGTCAGTACGCCCGCCTCGCCGGCCCTGGTCCGAACTCTGCCGATGGTACGCAACCCCAATGACCTGCTGGTTCAGGGGCACTACCTCTACGTCGCTGACGGCTACATCACTGACGGCACCGTGGGGGTCCATGTGCTGGACATTGCCGCGCCGGGAGACCCGGTCCACATCGGGGACGTGAACACGTTCGATGCGCACGGGATCGCGGTTTCCGGCGACTATGCCTACGTCGCCGACGGGCCAAGCCTGACCGTGGTACCGGCACAGTGCGGCGGTTCGCCTCTTCCGGTGCTGATCACCCGCTTCGTTGCACAGATGAGTGGGCGGAAAGTCGCAGTCAGCTGGGACGTGTGGAGCGACGAAGGGCTCGACCGTTACACGTTGTATCGCAGCGAAGGCGAGCACACTCGGTCGGTCGTGATCGCGGAAGGTCGCTTCGATCCCGCGACGCGATCGTACCTCGATGCCGGCGTGAAACCGGGTGGTTCCTACCGATATGAGCTCGTGGTTCACACGCAAGCCGGCGACGACATTCGATCACAGTCGTCGACGGTGACGGTGCCACGACTGGTAACCGCGCTCGGCGGTGCGTTCCCCAACCCGTTCCGCGCGAGGACATCGATCGAGTACACGCTGGGTGAGCGTTCGCGCGTCACGCTGGGGATTTACGACGTCTCCGGTCGATTGGTAGCGCGTCTGGATGCCGGCGATCGCGACGCGGGGAGTCACCGCGTGGAATGGGACGGTCGTGACGGACGCGGTGGCACCGTTGCGAGCGGTGTCTATTTCTACCGCATCGAGGGATCGCGCGAAGTCGTACCGAAACGAATGATTCTTATCCGGTAGTGGATTCGCACGGCTATGGGGCACGATCCCATTCGTGTGGACGACGTGAAGCCGGACCATGTGCCCGTCGCTCGTCTGCTCGAGGCGATCGGGAAATCCTTGAAGACGCGCGATTTCACGGCGAAGCCGGGCGACGTGTG
>CAZULB010000021.1:0-30728 GCA_964621155.1 uncultured bacterium
AGCTTCTTGCCCTTGGCCAGACCGAGCTCGACTTTCGCGATGCCACGCGGATTGAAGTAGACCTTGAGCGCCACCAGTGTCATCCCCTTCTCATTGATCTTCACCGTCAGCTTGCGAATCTCGTCGCGGTTCAGGAGCAATCTACGGTCGCGCATGGGGTCGATGGCGCGGTCGGACGTATGTGAGTAGGGCATGATCTGCAGCCCGCGCAGCAGTACTTCGCCGCCTTCGAGCAGCGCGTAGGAGTCGCGCAGGTTGGCGCGCCCTTCCCGCAACGACTTCACCTCGGTGCCGCGCAGCGCAATACCCGCTTCGATCGTCTCGAGAATGGCAAAGTCGTGACGAGCTTTCTTGTTTTGAACGACGATTTTCATGGGCTTCGACGGCGAGCCTACCGGCGCCGCACCGGTTGAGGCAACTGGCAAATGAGAAACAACTTAGTCTTTACCTGATTCGATCCGATATATCGGTCGCCGATCCCCACCTGTCTTTTGGTAGTATTGGCTAAGCCAATAACATACAATATCTTGTACCCGCGAAAGAGTCTCGTCCCGGGGGGCCTTTCAATTGACTTTTCCACCATTATGGACTACTCTGCCGGTCGCTGAAAGGTGCCGGCAACTGGCTCTTGGCTTTGCCTTTGTCGACCTCCTTTTAGCTGCCATACCTGCTGGAGTTTTTTCATCAGGGCCGAAGTGGTGGAATTGGTAGACGCGCTGCGTTCAGGGCGCAGTGAGGGCAACCTCGTGGGGGTTCGAGTCCCCCCTTCGGCACCATGAAATGCGATGGTAGGTCGTTTGACCCTCCGGCCCTCTACCAACCAGGGCCGGAGGGTTTTTTTCTACCGTTACGCAGTGGATCACCGCGATGACGCGCGTATTGATGGCAGAGGCAACCGACTTCCGCGGGCCCATGCGGGTGGGATCGCACGCGCTCGCGGGTCAGTTCGTGGCCTCGGGCGCCTCGGTGATGTGGGTGGGCACGCCGTTCTATCCCCACACGCTGCTGCGCGCACGCGATCCCAACACGGCGCGCCGCATTGAGGTATGGGAGCGCGGTGGCCTCGCTTCCGCCGGCGTGACCGAATATTATCCGCTGACGCTGCTGCCGGTGATGAACCGACCGCTGCTGCGCTCGCGGGCCGTGGCGGAGCGAACCCTTCAGGCCACCTGTCCGCCGGTCGCCGCAGTCATCGCGCGTCAGGGATTCGCGAATCCCGATGTGCTCTGGCTGTCCGCGAGCCGCTTCTCCTACCCTCTCATGCGAATGGTGAAAGCGCGCAAACGAGCCTATCGGATGTCCGACGACTGGTCGGCATTTCCCGAAGTCCCTCGCTCGCTGATCGACCTGGAGGCGCGCATTCTCGACGAAGTCGATGCCGTGTTCGTCACCGGCCGCGTGCTCGAAGCGCGCGTGCGCGCGCGCCGACCCGACGTGATCTATCTTCCCAACGCGGTCGACGACCTTTTCTTCGATGTTCCTCAGCGCAACAGCGAGCTGGTCGCCCGATTCCCGCGCCCGCGCGTGGTCTTTGCGGGAACGCTTGGTGATTGGATCGACTACGAGGCCATTGCCGCCACCGCACGCCGCCTGCCCGGCGCGTCCATTCTGCTCGCCGGCGCCGGTGTTTCAGCGCGCGACCGGGCGCTCCCGGTCAACGTGCACGTTCTGGGCGCGATTGCATACGAGAGCCTGCCGGCACTGCTCAACTCGTGCGACGCCGGCATCGTCCCGTTCCTGCGCACTCCACGCACGGAAGCCGCCAGCTCGAACAAGATCTTTCAGTACCTCGCGTGCGGACTGCCGGTGGTGGCGTCGCGCACGACTGAAATAGAGCAGGCCGGCGCACCCATCGCCATTTGTGACAGCGCGGAAGAATTTGCTCACGCCGTTTCCGCCGCGCTCGACAACACGGAGGACAAAGCGACCCGCATGGCGTTCGCGCGCGAGAATACCTGGAAAAAACGTGCGGCGCTGGTCCGAAGCGTGCTTGAAATCTGACGACATGCCGCACGACACTTTTGATCTCGCCATTCCGCTGATCGGATTCAATCCATCGGGCGGCATCCGCATGGTGATCCATGTCGCCAACGAAGTGGCGGCACGCGGGCGACGCGTGGTGTTCACCGTTCCCGCCCACGCCGCCACGCCACCGATCGATCTCCACTCCGGGATCCAGGTGGTTACGCGCGGAAACGCGCGCGGCATTCGCGACCGCATTGACTTCGAGCGCGAAATGCCGCCCGCCCGGGTCTATTTTGCGACCGGGTACCAGACTCCGCTGTTGATTGCGCGAGCCCGTCGGCGTACCAATGCCCGGGCGCGGATATTTCACCTCGTCCAGACGGATGAGATCACCACGCAAATCCGTCTCGGCTCCCAGCGCGCGTGGCTCAAGCCCATGTTGCACGGTGTGGCGCGCCGCGGTCTGGAGATACCCGCGACGCGGGTTGCCGTGAGCCACGCCGTCGCCGAAGCGGTGGGAAGAGATCGTATTCACCGCATCATCAACCCCGGCATTGATGCGCGCTACATCCGGAGTGCCGGCGCTGCCACACCCGCGCGACGCGAGAGGCGCCACGACGACCCGGAGAAGCTTACCGTAGGATTTTTTGCGCAGTCGGGACGCGTCAAGGGCACCGCCGTGGCACTCGAGGGACTCGCGCGCTTCGCCGAGCTCGAATCGGTGCGTTTTGTGGCGTTCGACCGCGGCGGCCCCGCACTGCCCGAGTTCATCGAGCGCTACAGTGTGCTGCAGGGTGACCGCGCGATGGATCCGATGGCTTTCTACAACACGTGCGATGTATTCGTTTTTCCCTCGTTGCTGGAAGGCTTCGGACTGCCGCCGCTCGAAGCCATGGCCTGTGGCGTCGCATGCGCCATCAGCGATTGCGGCGGTGTCCGCGAGTACGCCCATCCCGAGCAGAACTGCCTCATGTTCAATCCGGGCGATGGCGACGCACTCGGCCACGCCGTCGAACGGCTGATGAACGATGGAGCGCTTCGTTCGTGGCTGGGAGCGGCCGGGCGCGATACCGCGCTGCAGTTCCCGGTCGAGAAGTTTTCCTCCGCGTGCGCCGATGAAATCGAATTGCTCCTGGACGAACGGAGCACCGCGTGACCGAAAATCGCTGCGACGTTTCCTTTCCATTGCTGGGTTTCAACCCGTCTGGCGGCGTGCGCATGCTGATCCAGGTCGGCAACGAGCTCGCGCAGCGGGGACGCCGCGTGGTGTTCTCGGTCCCGCCACACGCGGCCGTTGCGCCCGTCGCGCTCGCGGACACCATTGAAGTGCGTGTGCGATCTGCCGGCAGCGGCATACACGCGCGCTCCCTATTCGCCACCCAACTGCCGCGCGCGAGTGTCCACGTTGCCGGCGGCTACCAGACTCCGACCTTGATCGCGCTCGGCATCCGTCTGCAGCGCGCACCCGCGCATATTGTGTATCTGATTCAGAACGACGAGCCGACGTCCCACGTGCGTTACGGGCGGTCATCGCCACCGGCCAGATTGCTGCTGACAGCCGTGGCGCGGCTGGGCTACCGCGTTCCCGCCACCCGGATCGCAGTGAGCCACTTCGTCGCGGAGCGCGTCGGCAGCGGGCGTATACATCGCGTGATTCCGCCGGGTATCGACGAGCATTTCCTGCGGCCAGCAGCGGCTCGCGACACCGCGCGCGAAAGCGTTCGCGTCGGCTTGCTTGCGCATCCGGGGCGGGTCAAAGGCATGCAGGTGGCACTCGAGGCGATTGCGCCCCTACGACAGGACACGCGCGTGGAGATTGTGATTTTCGATGGCCCCAACAGTTCGGATATTCCGACGTGGGCCACCCGATTTTCGACCCTGCGCCGGACCCGGCCCGGCGCGGCACTCGACATCGGTGATTTCTATTCCGCTGTCGACGTGTTCGTCTTCCCGTCATGGGTGGAAGGCTTTGGTCTGCCTCCGCTGGAGGCCATGGCGCGCGGGGCGGTCGTGGCGCTGACCGACAGCGGCGGCGTGCGCGAGTACGCACGACCGGATCGCAACTGCCTGATGGTACCTGCCGGTGACGTGGTTGCGCTGCGCACGTCCATCCAGCGTCTGATCAACGACCGCGCCATGCGCAGTGCGCTTGCACGCGCCGGCCGCGAGACGGCACAACAGTATCCAATCGCGAAATTTTCCCGGGCCTGCGCCGACGAGATCGAAGCGGCGCTGGCCTGAGGCGCTGAAAACCCATTGCTGAAAACGCACCCTTCGGGGGAAGATTGCCGGCCATGAAGGACATGCACGCTAAACTGGCCGTCGTTGTGCTGATCGCACTCACCACGACCGGCTGTTCCACCGCCAGGTTTTCTGTCGGTCATGTGATGGTGCCCGTGCTCGATAACGCGCGTGACGCCGCCATGGCTTCTGACGACCTGCGCACGTTCCAGGACGGCGCCGCCGCCAATCTCTTTCTGCTCGAAGGCCTGATCCGCACCGATCCCAGAAACGAAAAACTGCGGCTCAACGCGTCGATGCTCTACTTCAGCTACGCTTTCTCGACGCACGAGGAAGGCGATCCGCAGTACGCATCGCAGCTGTACCTCAAGGGTGTCGCGCACGGCCGCGCCGCGCTCGCGAAGAACAAGAAGATGGGCGTGGATTGGGACGTGCCGCTCGATCAGTTCGAGAAAATGATGCCGGCGCTGCGCAAGAAGGATGTGCCGGCGGCCGTGTGGACCGCCGCCAACTGGTCGCAGTTCATCAGCCTCCACCTCGATTCCACCGCCGTGCTGCGCGACATTCCCAAGGTGACCGCGCTGCTGGTCCGCTGCACCGAACTGGATGGTTCCTACTTCAACGGACTGCCCTACGTCATGGTGGGCAGCCTGCACGCATTCCGGCCGCCCATGTTCGGCGGGAGTCCGGAGAAATCGTTGGAGAATTTCAAAGAGGCGTTCAAGGCGTCCGTCGAATCCTTCTTGCTGCCGCGTTAAATCTTCGCGAAGTTCTACCTGTATCGCATCCAGGACGGGGACCAGTTCCGCGAAGTGCTCGGTAAAGTGGCTGCCGCTCCGGAGCCCGCGAATGACCCCTATCGCCTGCTCAATCTGATTGCACGCAAGAAGTCCGCATCATTGCTGGGAGAAGCCGATGACCTGTTCTAGAAGTTTGCTCGGTATGGCTGCGTTGTTACTCGTTGGCGTCACGCCTACGCCGGCCCAGAAGCCCGGCAAGGCCGCGGTGGAGATCAAACTCGCGACGCTGGCCCCGGAGGGCAGCACGTGGATGAAAACCATGCACAAGATCGACGACGACGTTCGCGCCAGGACGCAGAACCGCGTGGGGTTCAAGTTCTTCCCCGGGGGTGTGCAGGGCGACGAGAAAGACGTCATCCGCAAGATGCGCAACGGCCAGGTGCACGGAGCCGCCTTCACGGGCTTCGGCCTGGGCAGCATCGTGCCGGAAGTGCGCGTGCTCGAACTGCCCTTCATGTTCGAGAACCTGGACGAGCTCGACCACGTGCGCGCGCAGACCAACGACTACTACGCGAAAGCGTTCGATGAAAAAGGATACGCGCTCCTGGGCTGGACCGACGTTGGCTTCGTCTATCTGTTCAGCAAGAACCCGGTGAAGGGCCCCAACGACATGGCGGCGCAAAAATGGTGGATTTGGTCGGGCGATCCGCTGGCGGAGATCTTTTTCAAGGCCTTCAGGATTGCTCCCATTCCGCTCGCCGCGCCCGACGTGCTGACATCGCTCCAGACAGGTGTCGTGGATGCCGTCTACTCGTCGCCGCTCGCCTGCGTGGCACTGCAGTGGTACTCGCGCGTCAAGTTCATGAGCGACATCCCCGTCACTCACGGCATCAGCGCCGTGCTCGTATCGAAGAAAGCGCTCGCCGGCGTGAGTCCCGCCGACCTCGCTCTGATCAACGAAGTCTCGCGCCAGCACCTGGCCGACCTCACGGCCAAGACGCGCGTGCAGAACACCGAAGCCGTCGCTGAGATCAAGAAGGAAGGCGTGCAGGTAGTTGCCGTCGATCCAGCTGCGCGCAGGGAATTCACCGAGCGCGGGCGCGCCGCGTGGGGCGACGGGGTGGGCACGCTCTATCCGCAGGAACTGCTCGACCGCGTGAAGAAGCTGCTCGCGGACTATCGCGCAGCCCACCCGGTGCACTGATCTTCCCGTCCATTCGATGAACCGCTACGCCCTTGTTGCCGCCGGATTCGTGGTTCTGGTTGCGCTGGCGCTCCTGCGCGCGCGTCTCGACCGCAAGGCAGGAGCGCGGGCCTTCTTTGCTTTCTTCTGGCGCCTCGAAATTGCGTTGATCGCACTGCTGTTGGCGTCTCTGGTCGGGCTCGGTACCACCCAGATCGTGATGCGCAACGTGCTGCACTCCGGGCTACTGTGGGCGGATCCGTTCATGCGACATGCGGTGCTCTATCTGGGTGCGGTGGGCGCCATGATTGCGGCCGCGCGCATGAACCACATCACGGTTGACGTGGTGTCGCGCTTGACACCGGCGGCGCTCAAGCCGGTCCGGCGCTGGTTCGTCTACGGCGCCACGTCAGTCGCCGCCTATCTCCTCGCCATTGCCGCAGTGCGTCTCGTGATGGACGAGCGCACCTATCACGAGGTCGCGTTCCTCGGCATACAGACCTGGGTGCTCGAACTCATTCTTCCCGTTGCATTCTTCGTGATCACGTATCGAACGTTGCTTGCGATATTCCTGGCGCGCGAGCCGGCAGAAGCGGGGGCGGACGTCTAGCGTGATTCTGCTGCTCGGGATTCTACTCGCGCTGCTCGCATTCTGCGGAATGCCGCTCTTTGCCGTTTTTGGCGCATTGGCCATGGCGCTCTTCTTCGCGGCCGGAATCGATATCTCGTCGGTGGCGGTATCCATGTACTCGGTCGCCGCCTCGCCGCTGCTGGTCGCAATCCCGCTCTTCACGCTGGCCGGGTATCTGTTCGCACACAGCAAGGCTCCCGATCGCCTGGTCAATCTCTCGCGTGCGCTCTTTCCCGGTGGATTGGCCGTCGTGGCCCTGGTGGCGTGCGCCGTCTTCACCGCGTTCACGGGCGCGTCCGGCGTGACCATCGTGGCGATGGGCGGACTTCTGCTGCCGGCGCTCTTGCGCGAGGGTTACGACCGCAAGTTTTCGCTCGGCCTGGTTACGGCATCAGGAAGTCTCGGGCTTCTGTTCCCTCCGAGCCTTCCCATCATCATCTACGGCTATGTAGCAAGTGTGCAGATCGACAAGCTGTTCCTCGCCGGAATTCTTCCCGGCACTCTGTTGCTCCTGCTGTTGGCCGGTTACGCCTGGTATCTGGGGCGGAAAGAAGGCATCCAGAGCCCGCCCTATTCGCTGGGTGCGGTGCGCCTGGCGATACGCGAGGCGGCGTGGGAAATTCCGCTACCGTTGATCGTACTGGGAGGAATCTATGGCGGCCTCATCACCGTCCAGGAGGCAGCCGCACTGACGGCGCTCTACGCGCTCATCGTGGAAGTCTTCATTTACAAAGACATCCCCGTGCGCAAGCTCCCCGAGATTTTCGCGGAAAGCGTCTCCCTGGTGGGCGGTATTCTTGTCATCATCATGTGCTCGTTCGGATTCGTCAATTACGTGATCGATGCCGAAGTCCCCATGCGCATCCTGTCGTGGATGCAGAACTACATTTCGAGCAAGTACACCTTCCTGCTCATTCTGAACATGTTCCTGCTCGTGGTGGGCTGTCTGATGGATATTTTTTCGGCACTCATCGTCGTGGTGCCGTTGATTGCCCCGGTCGCGGTGGGCTTCGGCGTCGACCCCGTGCACCTGGGCATCATCTTTCTAACCAACCTCGAAATCGGGTACCTCACGCCGCCCGTCGGCCTGAACCTGTTCATCTCGTCTTTCCGCTTCAAGGAGCCGGTGGTCAAGCTCTACAGCGCGAGCGTCCCGTTTCTGCTCTTGATGCTCGTCGCGCTCGTAGTCATTACTTATGTGCCTGCCTTGAGCCTCGCGCTGACACACCTGATCAGATAAAAAAATACGGGCGTGAGACCAACGTCCCACGCCCGTTCCCTGCACTATGGGTTCGAAAGCTTAAGCCTTCGCCTCCATCGTGCCCTTGTAGACCATCGCCGCGAGTACCGCGCCGATGATCGGTCCCACCCAATAGATCCACATGTTCGCGAGATGCGCGCCGACAAGCGCCGGTCCCAGGCTGCGCGCCGGATTCATCGCCGCGCCGGTGATGGGGCCGCCGGCCAGTACGTCGAGCGCTACCGTCAATCCGATGAAGAGCGCTCCCACCTTGGGCGCCCGGCGATCCACGGCCGTGCCGTAGATGGAGAACATGAGGAAAAACGTCAGGATGATCTCCATCACGACACCCTGCGCCGGTGAGATATTCGCACCGAGCGCGGGGGTTCCCAGCGATGTCGCGGCCACGCTGTCGGCGGGCGACACAAACTTGATCAGCACGGCCGCGACCACCGCGCCCGCAAGCTGGCTGATGATGTACTTGACCGCTGCGCCCGCCTTGATGTGGCCGGTGCTGAGAAGGCCCAGCGTGACGGCGGGGTTGAGGTGACCACCGCTGACGGCCGCCGTTGCGCTGGCCATGCAGGCGATGGCAAGGCCGTGTGCCAGCGCAATCCCGGTCAATCCCACCGCGCCCCCCGTGGCGTGATCCGCAATGATCGAACCAACGCCGATGAAAATCAGCGCGAACGTTCCAATGAACTCTGCCAGCATCACTCCCATGCGGGACCTCCTTGGGGCCGGGCCACGTCGTCAGCGAGGCGCAGGATAGAACGAGGACGTGGAGAGACGTCAAGCAAATGTTGTTACTCGAAGAAAACTTGTTCGACCTGGTCGAGCATGCGCGGGAACGTGAACTTCTCGCGCGCGATGCGCGCACCGGCTTCACCCATGGCACGCGCGCGTGAGCGGTCGGAGAGAATGGCGATGATGGCTTCGGCGATCGCGCCCGAGTCGCCGACCGCATGCAGAATGCCGCTCACGCCGTCCTGCACGATTTCAGGAATGCTGCTCACATTGGATGCAATGCACGGAATACCCGCCGCCATTGCTTCCACGAGCACGTAGCCAAAACCTTCCACGCGCGACGGAAGCAGCAGTGCGTCACTTCCCAGCAGCATCTCCGGAATATCGGCGCGAAAACCGGTGAAGATGATGGAAGCGTGCAGACCGCGCTCGCGCACGACCTCTTCGAGGGCGGCGCGGTCATCGCCGTCTCCCACAAACAGAATGCGCGCGTTCGGAAATCTTTCGAGCACGTTGGGAGCCGCCTCAATCACCACGCGCTGCTGTTTGCGCTCATTGAGCTCACCCACCAGCGTGATGACGGGCGCGTCGGGAGGCGCAGCGATGGATCCGCGCAGCCGGGCGCGCAGCGCATCGCGTTGGGGCGACAGCTTGTCGTAGGGGCCATCATCAATACCGTTGTAGATCACAACCGCTTTCTCGGTTGGAAACCACGGAGCGTCTTTCACCATCGTGCGCTTGGTGGCTTCCGAGTTTACGATGACGCGGTGGATGTCGAAGAGATAGACCAGCCGGTAGTGGCGCTTGTCCTTGAGCGGAAACTCGCTTCCCCGGCGCGGGATGAGTCTCGGTCGCACCGGACGCGGACGCAGCGCGCGCGAGGCGCGAATGCTGGCTGCGGCGATGCGGATTTCGCGGTCCAGATTGGGACAAACGATCTGGGGTTGAAACCGGCGCAACTGGGTGGCGAACTGGGTGATGGCGATGGGATCGACGTCGCCGCGCATCTCGATGGCGGTGAGGGGGATGCCACGGGCCGGTGCGCTGGCCGCGAGGACACTCCCCGGGCGTGCCACCAGACGGGCGTCGTGGCCGCGCTCGCGCAGACCCGCCGCCGTGTCCAACATCCAGCGCTCGCCTCCGCCATAACGGCGAAGGGAAGACACGAACAGAATGCGCTTTGACTCCATTTTATGATGCTCGCACGCCGCGCCCGCGCCAAAGCGCAGAATGCACACGTGCGCCCGGAGTGTAGGCTTGAAAGCATCGGGGCTACAATCTTTTTACGCCCCTTCCTGCCCGCATGAGAAACCACGAGCCGCGACCACCCCTTGCCGAACCTGGGTGCGCGGCAACGCAGCTCGGCACGTCCGTTGCACTTCCCCGGTCCGATTACGTCAACCCGATCGCTCCACCCGAGGACAATCATGCCGCGTCGCCTTCCAGCCCCGGTTGCCGCACTCGTCTCCGTTGTGGCGCTGTCGTGCGGAAAGGTCTCGGGACCTTCCGATGCTGTCGACAACACAGGCACGTGCGTCACCGATTTCTCGTGCTCCTACGGCGAGGAGTGCGACGGAGCGACCTGCGCGCCGATTGCACCCGCCTTACGGCCTCATATCCAAACGGCTTCCTTCCTGCTGCGCGAGCCGATCGACGCGAACGAAGCCAACTGGCGTGCCGCGCATTTCGATGTGATGATTGGAGTCGGGGATCTTGACGCGGCGCGCGCCGTGAATCCAGATGCGAAGCTGTTCGAGTACATGGTGACCCGCTTCAATCGTTTCGACAAAGCGGGAACACCCAAGCCAGCCATGCAGTGGGCGGCTGCGCACGGATACGATGGCGAAGACTTCTACCTTCACTACCAGGAAGACACGTACGTCCCCACGTGGGAAGGTCGCGTGATCGTCCCCGGCTTCGCCGCGGGCATGGTGCCGGGTTGGGTGCCGGGCAGCCCCAAGCCGGGAGCCACGGCGCAGACACGCGACCAGTCGCGCGTGCCCGGCCACTACGTCGGCGGCGAGCCGTGGTGGATGGCGAACATGGCCAACACCGGCTATCGCAAGTTCCTCGACGCCTATCTCGCCGGCAGCCTCGACGGCACCTGGTGGTACAATCAGAAATTTGCGTCCGGTCCGGCCGACGGCACCATGATCGACGCGTCGATCTGGTATCCCGCCTACAAGGAAGGTGTGCTCGAGAAATCGGTCGAGTACCACGGCATTCCCGTCAATGACAGCCACCCCTACACATACGCCATCGAGTCGTCATTTCCTGCTCTGGCCGGGGACATGAAGAATACGTTCGGGTCCACCAAGGACATCATGCCGAACTACTCCCACGTCCTGTTTCTCAACTATAACAACCGCTGCGCCGAGAACATCCAGAAAACCACGCCGTGGATCTACGGCGAAGTTTGGGTGACTTACACGGGCCTCTCGTCCCCCGTCAGTGGCAGTGGTCGCTGCATGTCGGAGGACTATGACTACGATCAGGGTGTTCGACAGATCATTTATCAGACGCGCAAAGGCGGACGGCGCGTGCTGGGCGCCCAGGACCTCTGGGGCGGCGGGATTGGCAGCGACCGCGGCAAGATGCTGACGCTGGGGCTGTACTATCTCGTGCACAATGCGCACACATACTACATGTACGAGGCCACCACCCAGCACAGCACGCCCAACAATATTGCGTTGTGGGCCTACAACCCGGCGGTGGACTTCGACATTGGCCAGCCCGATCAGATCCCGAACGGCGAGACCGACTTCGAGGGAAAAGCAAACACCAAAGAGCATTATCTCTTTGCGAGCGGTCCCGACCCGGTCAACAACTCGCTGACTTACCACGTGTGGGCACGCCGCTTCACGAATGCGCTCGTGCTCGTAAAGTTGATGCCCGTCGGCTCCAACGCGGGTGACGGCAGCGCCACCACGTTCGATCTCGGTGACAGCTACATGCTGCTCAACGTGGATGGGACGGTGGGAGCCCCGGTCACCCAGGCCACGATCCGCAACAACGAAGCGCTGATCCTGATTCCGGCGAACTAGTAAGGCTAGAGGATTCCCGAACCGGCACCCGCGCTGATGGCCGGCGTCGCGGGGGTGCGTTCCATGCGTTTGATGGCGAGATAGGTGGTGTCGTCCACCTGCGGCGTGGAGCCGATGAAAGTGCGCATGTTGGCGTAGAGTGCCGTGCACAGTTTGTACGGTGTGAGCGACATGTTGTCGCGCACTGCATTGATGAAGCGTTCTTCTCCGTATTCTTCGCTCCCGTTGCTGGCTTCCGTGGCGCCGTCGGTGTAACACACCAGCACCTCGTCGCTGGAAAGACGCATGCGCCCTTCCTGCCATTCGACTTCGTTCTGAGTCAGAATGCCCAGCACCGGGCCACCCACCTCGAGACGCCGGAAACTCCCGTCCGACGCCACGATGATGGGCGGGTTGTGCCCCGCGTTGCAGTAGGAGAGTTCACCCGTGTCGGGATTGAGCACGCCCACAAACGTGGTCACGAAGTCCTGCGGGCGAACGGTATCGAGCAGAATCTGGTTCAAACGCAACACCATCTGCCGCGCACTGGCGCTGAACGGCGCCACCGTGCGAAAGGTGGCGCGGAAGCTCGCCATAATGAGCGACGCCGGCACGCCCTTCCCGGCCACATCGGCGATGGCAAATGCGACCAGGCGATTCATGGCGGGAAAAAAGTCGTAGTAGTCTCCGCTCACTTCCAGTGACGGAAAGTTGGCGCCCGCGATGCGGAAGCCAGCGGTCACCAGCGACTTCTTGGGAGAAAAGAACTCCTGCACGGTGCGCGCGAGGCGAAGCTCCTCCTCGATCTCGAGCTTCACTTTGCGCTCCTCGAACAGTTGCGCGCGGTCGATGGCCACGGCGGCCTCGGCCGCAAAGGCTTCGAGCAGGCGCAGGTCATCCTCGGTGTAGGCGTCGACACGGTCGCTCTCGAGGTTGAACACGCCCAGCACCTGGCCGCGCAGGAGCATGGGCGCCACCATTTCGGAGCGCGTGCGCGCGCGCACGTTGGCGTACTGCGGGTTGTTGCGCACGTCGGACACAATGATGCCGCTCTTGGTCTTGGTCGAGAGACCCACCAGGCCCTCGTCCACGTGGACCTGGATTTTTTCCTGCGCCGTGCGCGGGTATCCGGTGTGAAGCACGCTGGAGATCGTCGACGTCTTGCTGTCGACCAGGAAGATGGCGGCCGCATCGTAGTTCACAAGGCGCTGCAGGTTCTGGAGAATCCTGTCGAGCGCCTCATCACGCGTGAGGGACTTGCCGACGTCGGCGCTCACTTCGGCGAGCAGTTGGGCTTCCAGGCGGCGGCGCTGCGCGCTCTCGCGCAGGCGCGCGTTGGCGATCGCGACCGCCACGTGCTCGCCCAGCGCGTTCAGGAGCACGAGATCGTCCGGCGTGAAGGCATCTTCGTCGCGCCGGTTCACGACTTCCAGGATGCCGCGCACCAGTCCGCGCCTCACCAGCGGAATCGCGATCAGCGAGTGCACCTTGATACCGAGCTTTTTCGCGATGACCGGCGTGAGGTCGCTGTCACGAACGTTGTCGATGACGACGCTCTCGCGCTTTTCCCACACGCGCCCCATGACGCCGGCACCCCGGGCGATTTCCACGCCCCGCACGTCGGCATCGGCCACGCCGAGGGCGCGGTCGAACACCATGCGGTCGCGCGTGTCGAGCGACGCGAGCAGCACGTATTCCGCGCGCGCAGCCGACTTCACGATCTTGAGCAGGCCCTTCAACAGCTCGCCAAACTCGACGTTGGTGTTGAGGGTCCGGCTGGCCGCAACGAGCAGTTCGAGCTCGCGCGCTTTCTTCAGCAGCAACTGTCTTTCCTGGGTCAATTCGGGCTCCGGAATAAGATGAAGCAGGCTCATGCTTCTATAGTAGAAGCATGAAGTCAAGAACCGACTAAGACGGTGTCAAGATTGCGGAACGGCGTCGCGAATCTTGCCTGCGATATCAAAAAATGCGCGCGCCACCGGTGATTTCGGATCGCTCAGCACGATGGGCCGGCCTTCGTCGCCGACCTTGCGAACGGTGGGGTCGAGCGGAAGCTCGCCCAGGAACTCCACGCCCAGACGCTGGCTGATCTCGCGCCCGCCGCCGTGGGAGAAGATATCCGTGCGTTCGCCGCAGTGCGGGCACAGGAAATACGTCATGTTCTCGATGATGCCGAGCACGGGCGCGTGCACGCTGCGGTACATCTCGAGCCCCTTCTCGGCATCCACCAGCGAGAGTTCGGACGGGGTTGTCACAATGATGGCGCCGGTCAAAGGCACCGTCTGCACGAGCGTGAGCTGCGCATCGCCGGTTCCCGGGGGCATATCGATCATCAGGTAATCGAGCTCGCCCCAGTCAACGTCGGTTAGAAACTTCTTCACGACACCCATCACGATGGGTCCGCGCCAGATGACCGGCTGCCCGCGCTCGGTCAGAAAACCGAGCGACATGAGCTTGAGGCCGTCCTTTTCCACCGGCGCGATTTCCTTCTTGGTCCCGGCCTGGGGCCGCGCGTCACCCGTCCCCATCAGCACGTGGATACTGGGACCGTACACATCCGCGTCCATGAGACCGACACGCGCGCCCTGCGTCGCCAGAGCGAGTGCAAGGTTCACGCAGATGGTGGACTTTCCCACCCCGCCTTTGGCCGACGAGACGGCGATGATGCTGCGCACGCCTTCGATGGGGGCCTGGCCTTCGAAGGGATCATTGCCACGGCCACCGCGTACGGGTCCGGGCCCGGTGTTGGGCTGCGACGGCCCGCGCGCCGCCAGCGACGGTTTCGCACCCCGAGTCATGATGATGACCTCGCGCACGCCATCGAGTTTCTTGATCTCCTCGCGGCTGTCCGATTCGATGCGTTGCTTCACCTGCGCGTCATCCACGGGCAGGTTGAGCGAGAGCATCACCACGCCGTCGCGGACGGTGATCTTCTCGACGCGACGCTGCGAGACAATGGTGCCGACGCCGTACACGTCAACGACGGCTTCGAGCGCCTGCTGGATACTGGATTCGTTCAGTGTCATGGAAAAAACCGGCCGCGGCGGGCGCCGGCGAGCCCTCAATATACTCGCTGTACACGTTACCGGCAAAACACTTCCAACTCATGTGCCGTAACGACCCGATTGACGCTTTCTCGCGCCTTCCGTTACTCTATTGTCTTACCGGAGGCCCCTATGAAAAACAAGAGCAGACGCCGCCTGGGGTTCGTTTTCATGGTCCTGGCGGTTGCTTTCGCAGCGCTCAACCTCGAACGCGGCGGCAGTACGCCGATGCTCGGAGTCCCGGTCGTATTTCTCATCGTCGGCGCCGTGCTGCTGCGCAAGACCCGTAGCAGCGCCGAGGACGACGCACTCAAGACCCGCCGGCGCAGCTCCCAGAGCTCGCGCAGCTCCAGCTCGAATTCGGCATCCCAGTAGTTTTCGTGGAAAATACCGTACCACGCTCGACACCTCTCTCCCGGTACGCGTGGCTCTCGATCGGCGCTGCGCTCATCACCATCGCCCTCAAGGCGGCGGCCTGGTACTTCACCGGGTCGGTCGGACTCCTCTCCGATGCGATGGAATCCGTCGTCAATCTGATTGGCGCTGCGATGGCGCTGGCTATGCTCACGGTGGCCGCGCGTCCGGCCGACGAAACGCACGCCTACGGCCACTACAAGGCGGAATACTTCGCGAGCGGGATGGAGGGTGCGATGATTCTCATCGCCGCGGCGAGCATCGGGTTTGCGGCGGTGAAGCGATTGATCGCTCCCCTGCCGCTCGAAAATGTCGGGCTGGGTCTGTCGGTGTCGATTGCGGCTGCACTTGTGAACCTGCTGGTAGCACTCGTCCTGCGGCGCGCCGGACGCGCGCACGAGTCGGTGACGCTGGAAGCAGATTCACATCACCTGCTGACCGACGTGCTGACGACTGTCGGTGTGGTGGTAGGCATCGGCCTCGTGGTGCTGACCGGATGGAAGCGCCTGGACCCGATCATCGGGCTGGGGGTGGCGTTTGTCATCGTGCTCACGGGCGTGCGTATCGTGCGTAAGTCGATCTACGGACTGATGGACACCGCTCTCCCAGTTTCCGAACAGGACGCGCTGCGGGCCGTTCTCGACCGCTACGCCGGAGAGGAGGGCGTGGAATTCCATGCCCTGCGCACGCGCCGGTCGGGCACACGCCGTTTCATCTCCGTGCACGTACTGGTGCCCGGGGCGTGGACGGTCCAGCGCGGCCACGAGCTGCTCGAGCACATCGAGGCGGATGTGCGCGACACGCTTCCCAACGTGTCGATCCTGACCCACCTCGAGTCCCTCGATGATCCCGCTTCTTACGATGATGTGACGCTGGACCGGCCGCGCGTGGAACGACGCACGCGCGAGCGGCGGCAGGACGGCTGACTCAGCAGGTGAGCAGCAACTCGCGGAACAAGTCCTGGGTGAGAACTTCCTGGGAGAACATCACGAACACGGCGGTGGTGTACGTGCCGGCAATGCGCACAGCTCTTCTCATCGCTTAGTGTTCCCTTCCCGCCGGGCGAATCAACGCCAGACTGGCCGTGTGTCCGTGCAGAAAATTCTTCCCACCCACGGGACCGATCTCTCCCGCGCAGAAAAACCCTGCAAGCTCGATACCAGAGAAGAATGAATTGATGGCCGAGATGTCGCCATCCGGCTCTTCGTACAGGTGCGTCCCGCGACCGTTGCACGAAAACAGAAAGGCGCCGCTGGGTGTACCGAACAGCGCATGCGGGGTCAGCATCATTTCCAGGTCCTCGCGCGCCGTGCGGGCATCGCGAAGATGAAACTGTACGCGCTCGCCCGGCTCGATCATGTCGCCGATGGCGACCGCCCCCGTGCGGCTGTCAGCGCCCAGCACGCCTCGAATCAAGAAGTCGCCGCGCCCGAGTATCTCGCGCGAGGAATCGATGGCGCGGCCGATGAAAAGACCGTTGCGCAGGAGCTCGCGGTCGCTCTCGTCGAGCGCCTCGAGCACATCGCCGATGCGTTCCATCGGCGGTACGCCTTCGAGCGAGTGGATGACGTTGTTTTCGGCCGCCGTGACCGCGAAGACCGGCCCGATGGGACGGCACCCCTGCGAGACAATGACATCGAGCTGCACGGGGCCGCTCAACCCCACGCCCACCACTCCATCCTTGAATACGGAATCGTTCATGAACAGGCGGTTTCCTTCCGGCTGTCGCGCCGCACTCGCCAGCCCTCCAATGATGGGAACACCCTGGCAGTGGGTGTTGAATGCGTCCAACAGCCGTTCCATCGGCGTGCTGAACGGATCCGCGATCATGACGATGCCACGCGTGTCGGACGCGGGCTGCACGAATTCGGAAAAGCGTGTTGGCGCGTGGGCGATTTCGATGGAGTCCCGCCCGTTGACATGGAATGCGTGTACGCCGACGCCGGGTAGTTGGGCCGCCACGATGGCGACAGCGGGCTCGTTTTCGATTTCATGCTCGGGGCCGATCACACCCTCGGCGCAACACCCGATCATTACCCTTGCGCCGATGGCGCGGCGCAGGTTCGCTCCCAGCTCGTCCGCGTGCTTCACGAAATGCGCGCTCGGAAATACCAGTGCGAGATCGACGTGCTCGCCGAGACGGTCGATGACCTCCCGTGACACGGCGGAGAGCACGCGGTCGACGGACGCATCCTGAACCGATATGGATGCAAACTTGAATTGCGCGGTGGTTGGTTGCATGGATTGGGCGCCAGAGCGCCGGCTAGGGACTATAGCGGACAATGGCACCGTCGTCGCCTACGATGAATACGTTCTTCATCGACGAACCCCACACCGAATTGACCCGCTGCGGCAGATTGCTGATATCGAGTACTCGCGCCCAGCCGTTATCCGACGAGGCGTTGCGCACCACCGACGCAAAATCACCCGTGGCAAAGCCTTCGTGGTCATTGGCGCGCCACACCGCAAGCACGTCGCTAACCGGATCCGTGTACACCGGCGTCCACGCCTGTCCGTTCCAGTGAAATATCGCCCCGCCGGCGTGCAGGTTTTCGCCGTTGGCGGACGGGCTCAAAGGCGGCGCGATTCCCAGCAACTCGCCCCCCACATAGACGTCGCCAGGCCCGCTCCCGGACACGGCGTGAAAGTTGTATACGTTCGGCGGCGGGCTGACCGTTACCAGCTTGAACTGCGTGCCGTTCCATTTGAACGCGCTGTTATCCATCCCGACGAAGTATACGTTGGTGGTTGAAGAGCCCCACACCGAGAGCAGGTTCTCCGTAACACCCAGCGACGGGTGCACCCAGATGCCGTTGTCCAGAAATATGGCAGAGCCACCATCGCCGGCAAGAAAAGCGGTGCCGGTGCTCGCGTCCACCCACACCTCATTGTAGTTTGTCAGTCCACCCGGTGAAAAATCACTCCAGTTGTTTCCGTCGTACTTGAGGACAGTCCCGTTCTCGCCCACCGCATACATGGCGCACGAGCACGTTCCGCCCAGTCCGCGCAAGTTTTGCGTCGTGCCGCTCACCATGGAAGTCCACTTGTCGTTCTCGAAGTGCACGATGGTGCCCGCGTCGCCCACCGCGAAGGCCTCGGATCCGTCCGATGACACCCACACTGCCTCGAGGTCCGCGATGTTGCCGCCCGGCTCGGGAAGAAACTCGGCGCCGGACTTGCGCAGGATCATGCCGGCCTGTCCCACCGCAACGACTTCGCTGAACGCACCGAATACGCCGGTGATGCCCTCGACAGTGTGCGTCTCCACCGGTGACCAGGAGAGACCGTCCCAGTGAAATGCATTGTGGCCGGAGCCGGACGCGGCGCCCATGGCGTAGACATCGTCCGTGCCCGTGCCCCACAGCGTGTTGGGGAAAATCCCTTCGCCGATGTCGATGTTGTTCCATGCCAGCCCGTCCCAGTGCACCGCCGCTCCACCACCACCCACGGCGAACACATCGGACGGTCCCGTACCCCACACCGCATTGAGCGCGAAGCTCGCGTTGGTTTGCACCTCGCCCCACGAGCTCCCGTCGAAGTGGAGCAGTTTCTTCCCGAGGCCGGTGGCGTAGATATCGTGCACGCTGTTTCCCCACAGCGAGTACAGGATTTCATTGCCGTTGGCGACCGCCATCGTGTCCCACGCGACGCCGTCGTAGTGCAGGATCTCGCGCTCCTGTCCGATGGCGTACACATCCATGTCCCAGTTTCCCCACACATCGTTGAGCGTCTTGTCGCTATGGCTGTCCTGCTTCGTCCATGACGAGCCATTGAAGAACAGGATGACGCCGTCAACGCCCACCGCCCAGACATGCGAGGCATCCGTGCCCCATATGGCGTTGAGATTCTCGGTCACGGGTGTGCGCGTGAGACGCCACTTCTGTCCGTCGTAGCGCATGACGATGCCACCGCCGCCGGTGGCGAAAAGATTGGTCGGGCTGGGGCCCCAGACATCCGTGAGGAAATTGCCCTCAGAGACGGGGTTCATCCAGTGGTAGGAGGCGTTGCCCGGCGGCGGTGGCGTGATGACTTCGCCCCCGCCGCCCCCGGAACAGGCGACGGAGCCGAGCACGCACAGCGCCAGGCCGGAAACAATGCGGGAGTAGGGTTGCAACAACAGAAGGTGCTCCGCGGGGGGCTACTCAATTGTAACGGGTGGACACCCCCGGCGCAATGCGGGCAGGCGTCAGGCCGGATTCGCGTCCGCAACCGGCTCGGAGGCCTTGCGGCGCTTCCAACGCGCGCCCATGCGTTCTCGGGCATCCTGCAGGCGCCACGTCACCCGGATGGTGCAGGTGTAGATCACCGGGATCATGATCATGGAAAGAATCGTGCTCGAAATGAGGCCGCCAATGGAGGCCAGGGCCAGATTCTCCCAGATATCCTTGTCGGCGGACTCACTCAAGTGCACGAGGAGCGGCGCCAGGCCGACCATGGTGCTGGAGGTCGTGAGCAGAATGGCGCGCACGCGCGCGCGTGTGCCGTGCGCGACCGCCCGTTTCAGAAGGTAGACGCGCTCGTCACGCGGCAGCACGCCCATGTCCTTCCCGCCCGGCGTGCGCCGCATGCCCGGAAACAACGACGTGGCGAGCTCGGGATCACCGCCGAGGCGGGATTTCAAAATGAGCTTGGCCTCGGTGCGGAAGCGGCTCACCAGCAGGATCGAATCGTTCACGGCAATCCCGAACAGCAGCACCAGACCGATCCGCGCGGAGGAATCGAACGAGGAATGCGTGAGCCAGAAGATGACAAACACGCCAACCATCGCCATGGGAATGGAGAGGAGAATGAGAATGGGAAGCTCGATGCTCTCCAGCAACGCGGCCAGCACGATGAAGATGAAAACCACCGCGAGCGTGATGGCGAGCCCGATCTGCTCCTCTTCTTCCTCGGTCAGGAATTCCTGGCGCGCTTCCTCGGCCTTGTAGCCGTACGGCAGGTCGATCCCTGCGATCACATCCTTGATGAACTTCTGGCGCATCTGGTCGGTGCCCAGATATTCCCAGTTCACGTGCGTGGTGTATTTCTGGTTCTCGCGCGTGATCGACTGCGATACGTCGCGGCGCTGGATGTCGATGAGGTCACCCAGACGCACCTGCTCGCCACCGGGATTGCGAACCATGAGCGAGGCGATGTCCGCATACGAAATATTGTCGGCGTCGGCGTAGGAGAGCTGGACGCGCTCCTGATCGCCGTCGATCAGCATCGTCCACGGAATATCGACACCGAGCATGCGCCGGACCTGCGCCGTTAGATCGAGCACGGTAAGATTGTAGGCGGCGAGGCGCTCGCGCTTGATGCGGATCACCATCTCTTCCTGGCGCACCCGTTCGAACTGCGCACCCGTGGTGATGCGCGCGTTGCGCACGCGACGGTTCTTTTCGATACGCGCCAGCGTCTGCTCCGAGATCTCGGCCAGTTTCTTCGAGTTGTAGCCGGTGATCTTGACCAGCGAGTTGAGCGCTGATCCGCCGAACGCACCTTTGAAATAGGGCCGATCCGAGAAGCCGCGGATGAATACGCTGGAGCCACCCGTGATATCAGCCTTGGCGATCAAGAGCTCGCGCCAGTGGAACGGCAGCGGCGTCTTGACCAGGTCCTCTTCGAATTCAACCCGCAGGATTCCCTGGTTACCGAACGCGCGCGAACTCATGCGCACCCCTTTCGGCGCCGGCAGGAGCTGCTCTTCGAAGTCACGCAGGGTCTCCGATGTCACCTCGAGATCGGTGCCGGAGGGCATTTCCAGATAAAGGAACAGCTCTTCTTGTTCCGGGAAACGCCAGAAGCCGCCCTTCACCACCTTGTGATCGTAGACCCACCAGCTTCCCGCGAAGATCGCGATCGACAGGGGGATAATCACCCACCAGCCACGCTGGAGCCTCATGTAGAAACGATCGAGGCGCGTTTCTTTCAGCGCCGTGGCGGGCGGTTCATCGACCAGGCGATCGAGCTCGTCGGGGTCGATCACGTCGCGCGGTCCGTCTTCGAGCTTTGCCACCAGCGGTCGCGCCCACACGCGGTGCAGCACCATCGGCACCCAACCAAAGGCGACGAACAACGACGCCAGCAGCGCGGCGGTCACCGATATGGCGAGCGGAACGTAGTAAAGGGCAAGGCGGCCGGAGAGAAAAACGAACGATCCGAAGACAACCACGTGCGTTAGTGTGGAAGCCAGCGCCGGGTTCAAGATGTCGCGGCTGCCGTTGAGGATGGCGTGATACGCAACGTCGAGCTTGGCGCGGCGTGAAAGCCCCAGGTTCTCGGCGCGCTCCAGCGCACTCAGGCGCCGGTGGATGGCGTCGAACACCAGAATGGCGTTGTCCACCGCCATGCCGAACGAGACCGCCAGCCCGCTGATGGTGATGAAGTTCACCGAAATGCGCAGCATGTAGAAAAACGAGAGTGCGATCAGCGTCGAGAAGACGATCGACGCCGTGCATATCGTGGTGAGCTTTAGTTCACGTATCGTCGCGGCCAGCATCACGAACAGAATGGCGAGAATAATGAGCGAGCGCTTGAGAAGATCGTCGAGCTTGTCTTCCAGCTCCTTGCCCTGGTCGTTGTCGACGTGAAACCCGACTTTTGACGGCAGGCTGGCCTCGATGCCGGGCAGTGCTTTGTGCAGCTCACGGCTCACTTCCACGGCATTCGCGCCGCTTCGCTTTTCGACACTCACCTGCACCACATTGCGTCCATTGGCGCGGACGAAGTAGATCGGGTCTTCGAAATCGGCGCGCACGTCTCCCAGCATACCCAGCGTGAAGCTCTGTCCGCCGCGGCGCGCCACCACGCCGTCGCGCAACGCCACAATGTCGACAGGCTTGCGTACGGCGACCAGTCGCTCGACACCCTGCTCGCGCACCACGCCGGCGCCCTCGAACTCGTCCATGCGATCGACAGCGCGGAAGACTTCGTCGGCGCGAATGCCGTAGAGCTCGAGCATGTGCCTGTCGAGCACGATCTTGACCAGCGGCCGCGCGCCACCCAGCACCTGGGCATCGGCCACGCCGTTGATGCCCACGACCTGCGGCAGCACCCACGTTTCCGCCAGCTCGCGCAGCTGATTGGGCGAAAGATCCGATTCGAGACTGAAGGTGAAGAAATCCTCGGTACGGAACTCTTCCGGAACAAACGGCAGAATCTGGGGCTGGATCGCACCCAGCGGAAGGTTGCGGCGCACGTCGCCGAGCTGTTCGTTCAGCTCGAGGCGCGCGAAGTCGATGTTGATGCCGCGGCGAAACGAAATCGTAACCGTCGAGTTTCCGGCGCGGCTGGTCGACTCGATTTTCTCGATACCGCGCACATCCTGCACGGCCTCTTCGATGGGAATGGAGATGGAGCGCTGCACGGCCTGCGGCGACGCCCCGTTCCACTGCGTGGTGACGGTGAGCGTGGGCAGATTGACGTCGGGAACGGCCTCGATCTTCAGGCGCGGCAGCGAGTAAATGCCGAACACGACAAAGGACATGAAGATCATCCAGGTCGTGACCGGGAATTTGACGAAGAACTTGATCACGGCTTGTGACTTCCCGCCTGCGCCACCGCCTGCACCGCTGCAGCACCGTGGGCGGCCTGGGGCCGTTTGATGCGGTGCACGAGCATGTAAAAGAGCGGCGTGTAGATCAGCGTCAGCGCGGTGGTCAGGGTCAGGCCGCCGATGATCGTCCACGCCAGCGGCCGCTGGAGCTGCGCGCCGCCGCCGATGCCGATGGCGAGCGGAACCACCGCGAGAATGGCCGTGCACGAGTTCATGATGATGGGTCGCGCGCGGATGCGGCACGCTTCCATGATGGCGGCGTACCCATCCCAGCCCTGCTGGCGGAGCTGTCGCATGGTATCGGTCTTCACGATGGCGTCGTCCACCGCAATGCCGAGCAGCGTGATGAGACCGATAAAGGAAAGAATGTTGACCGTCATTCCGGTCATCGCCAGGGCGACGATGGTGCCGGCCGCGCCGATGGGAATTGTCACCGCAATGTGAAGTGGATCGATGAACGATTCGAACTGGGCGGCGATGATCATGTAGACGAGCACGAATGCGAGCAGGAGCGCCCAGCCCAGGTCGCGGAAGCTGGATTCCATTTCCGCGCGCTCGCCACCCTGCACCACGCGCACGTCGGGCGGAAGGTCGAGCGTTGCGATGATCTTCTGCGCGTCGTCCCACGCCTTGGAAATGGATCCGCCGGCAATCTGCCCGGAAATCGTGACCATGCGGCGCTGGTTGGAGCGCGTGAGCTCGCGCACCGGACGCTCCTCGCCGATGGTCATGAAGTTCTTGAGCGGAAGCGTCTGGCCGTCGGCCACGGCCACCGGGGACTCCAGCACGGCATTCAGGTCGCGGCGTTCGTCGAGCGGGAAACGCACCGAGATGTCGATACGCTTCTCCACTTCATTGAACGTGGTGGCTTCCACGCCCGTGATGCGATTGCGCACATCGCGCGCAATCATATCCGGATCGAGGCCGGCGCGCAGGATCTCTTCCGTGTTCAGGTGCACAACCAGGTTGGGGGTGTCGAGCACGCGCTGCGCCTGCAGGTCGCGCAGACGCCGTGACGTGGACAGCGCGTTGAGAATCTCTTCGGCCGCGCTCACTGCATCCCCCGGATTCTCGGCGATGACGCCCATGCTGAACGGCGCTTCACCGGTGGAAAGCACTTCAGCCAGACCCACGCCCTCTTCGCGAAAGGCGTAGCGCACACCCGGAATCTCCGCGAGGTGTTTGGTGATGGCATCCTCGAGACGATCCGCGTCGGCGGCGGCATGCCGTCCCGGCTTCATGATGATGCGGAGCCGGGCGGTGTTGGGAGCGGTGTAGTCGCGCATGGCCGCGAGCGTCTGCTCCGTGGTTCCCACCTGCGAGAACACGCTGGTCACGTGCGGGTCCTCCTGGATCCACGCCCCCAGACGCGCCACCGTCGAGGTGGTTTCCTCCAGCGGCGTCCCGGTCGGCAGCTCGAGCTCCAGCCGCATGTCGCCCTGCGAGCGCTGCGGCATCAGCGTACGCTCGATAGTGGTGCCGAGAAAACCCGCAGCGATCAGCCCGATCACGAGCAGCGTCACCATCATCTTCGGGCGATCCAGCGCCTTCACCAGCACGCCGTGATAGAAATCCGTGAAGGTGGTGAACCATTTGTCGGTGAGCGCAAACAACCCCTTCTTCTTGCGTTCGCCCACCTGCAATGCGCGCGAGCACAGCATGGGCTGGAGCAACATGGCGGTGAAGATCGACACCGTCAGCGCAATGGTGATGGTGAGCGCCTGGTCGCGGAAGAAGGCACCCGCCACGCCGGGCACGTATACGACGGGAAGGAACACGGCCACGGTGGTGAGCGTGCACGCCACCACCGCGTTGCCCATCTCGCGCGTGCCCTGCTCTGCGCACTGCGCCATACCGCGCCTGACCTCGATGTCACGCTTGCTGGCCTTGCCCTTGCCGAATTTCTCTTCGAGCAGGCGGTTGATGTTCTCGATGACAACGATGGCGTTGTCCATCAACAGACCGGATGCGAAGGAAAGTCCGCCCAACGTCATCAGGTTGAGCTTTACGTGGAACATGTACAGGAACATGAATGTGATGAGCAGCGAGACCGGAATGGCGACGGCGACAATCACCGGCGAGCGCGCGTCATTCAGAAAGAGAAACATGACGAGAAAGGCGAGCAGAGAACCCAGGAGCAGCGACTGCACGAGACCCGTGAACGACGAGCTCACGTAGTCCGCGTCGCGGTATACGTAGCGATAGTCGAAGCCCTCGTAGTCCTTCTTCAGCATCCCCAGGGCCTTGTCGACTTCCTTCGTCACCTGGATGGTGTTGGCGTCGGGCTCTTTGTAGATGAGGAGCGACACCACCGGGTCGGCGCCGAGCAGGGTGTGCCCTTCCGGCTCCTTGGTGGTGTCGATCACGCGGGCGACGTCGGCGATGCGCACGGGCGACGCGCCGGGCCGGATGATATCGGTGGCGGCGATATCGTCGATGGTGCCGTACTCGCCGTCGATGCGCAGACTCATCTGCAGCGGGCCCTGGCGGATCTTGCCGCCCGGGAAGGACACGTTGCTGCGCACCAGCGCGCCCTGGATCTGCTCCACGGTGATGCCGTAGATCGCCATCTTGCGCTCATCCGGCTCCACCAGAATCTCGCGTGTCGAGCCCCCGACCACTTCCGCCTTGCTGATACCGTCCACCTGCTGAATCGCGGGTTTGGCCACCTCCTCGGCGAACTCGGTGAGCTCTTCAATGGGGGCGGTTCCATGCAGGGTCAGGATGCTGATGGGGCGCGAGGTCGGGTCCCAGCGCAGAATCACGGGCCGCTCCGCACTGGACGGGAAGTCGTCGCGAAAAGCGACACGGTCCACGGCTTCACGCAGATGGAGATTGGCGAAGTCCATCTGCGTGCCCCACTCGTACTCCACCGTGATCATGGACACACCCTCGCGGGTGTGCGATTCGACGCGGCGCACACCCGCGAGTGCGGTGACCACTTCTTCGAGCGGTTCGGTAACCAGACGCTCGAGGTCATCGGCGGGAATGTTGGTGTAACTTGTGACGACGGTGAGTCGCGGATAGACGATCGACGGCAGGAGGTCGACCGGCAGCTTCTTGAAGCTCACCGCGCCCACGACCATGAGCGCGATGAAGAACATCGTGATCGCAACGGGACGTTGGATCGCGAAACGGATCATTCGCCGGCCTGTGCGGTCTCAAGCCACGGATCGGAGGGCGGCAGCGTCTTGCGCACCTTGATCTTGGCGTCGTGCGCGAGTGTCAGGTGGTCGGACACGATGACCCTGTCGTCGGGCTCGAGCGTGCCCCCCTGGAGCACACTGGTCACTTCCACCATGTAGTCGTTGCTCTCCCCCAATTCGACATACAGCCACTTGGCCCGGCCATCCTCCACCTTGAAGAGAAGCGGACGACCGTCGCGCGTGAGAATCGCCTCGCGGGGCACCAGGAGCCGCTGCTCGAAGCGTTCACCCGCAATCAGTGCGCGCGCAAACATCCCGGGGCGCAGCTTGCCCTGGTCGTTCTTGAGGCGCATCAGCACTTCGCACGTGCGCGTGTCGCGATTGAACTGCGGGCTCACTACGTCGACCTTCACAGCGAAGGTGTCGCGCAGAGCGGGCACGGCGAGAATGGCGTTGCCACCGGGGCGAATCTTGCCGACGTCGGCCTCGAGCACGCCCACTTCGGCTTCGATGTTCACGTTGTCGACGAGCGTGCAGAGGGTCTGATTGATGGTGACCTGCTGGCCGGGGCTCAGCGTGAGTCCGGTGATGACGCCGTCGAAAGGCGCGCGAATCTCGGTGCGCTCCATGTTGAGGCGAGCCCGCTCGAGGTCGGCGCGCGCCACCGCAACACCGCTGCGTGCCGCCGCCACTTCGCCACGGAACTTGCCGTCCTTGAGTGCCTGCACATCGAGCGCGATTTCTCTCGCCAGACGCTCCTCGCGCGAGATCTTGCCGCTCTGCTCAAGCTTCGCCAGATCGGTCAGTTGGTCACGCATGTCCTTCGCCTGCGCGACCATGGCGGTGTCGATATCGGCGTCTTCGATGGTGAGCAGCGACAGGCTCTGGAGATAACGCGCACGCGCTTCCTCGGCCGCCATTTCGTACTCGCGGTCATCCAGCTTGACGATCAACTGGCCGCGCCGGACCGTCGCCCCCTCTTCGGCCGCGACGCGCACAGCGCGGCCGGTGATCTCGGAGTGCAGTTCGGCGGAATGGCGCGCGCGAATCTTCCCTTCCGCCACTACGGGACGAATGAGGTCCGCGCGCACGGCGCGCGACACGTTGACAGTGACGGAGCGTTCCTTCTTGGGCTTGTTGGCGGATGCGGTATCGGTGGGGGCGTCGGTCTTACCGTAGTTCTCGCCCTCGTTCTCCATGGAGCCCCTGGCGTTGGCGAGCGAGGTCGAATCGGTCTGGGTGGAATCGGCCGCGGTCTTGGTCGACGCCTTCTTGCCACATCCGTAGCACAGAACGGCGGCCACAAAGATCACTGCGGCAATCCGGACAGGGGCAGATGTCACGGGATCTCCTTGTCGAGGCGGTGCGGCGCCGGAACGGCCGGGCCGTTCCGGCGCATCGCCCGCAAACTAACGAGCTGCGATGTTGTCGCCTTCGAGCTTGTAGCAGATGACGCTCATCGGCTCGGCGTCTCCGCCGGCGTCGGTGCCTTCGACGCCCTGGGCCGTCATCGCCGCCGTGAGGAAGCTGGTGACGACGTAGAAACGGTCTTTTTCGAACACGTACAGGTCTTCGAGCGGATTGCCCTCGCCCTGCAGGGTCACTGTCTTCACGAACTGACCCTCGGGATTGAACACATCAAAGGTGCCGAGCGTTCCCTTGGGGAGGTTGCGCGAGCCGGACGAACTCATGACCCACAGAGAGCCGTCGTCACGGACGTAGAAATTGTCGATGTCCTTGGCCATGTCGTTGATGGTCGTCTTGCAGTTCGGGATCATCTTCGAGTAGAAGGCCATGGCTTTTGTCATCACGTCTTTCTCACGCGCAGTACGCGGCAAATGCTTGCATTCGCGCGTGATGACCTTGTCGACCTTGCCCGTCTTGTCATACACCGTGATCTCATAATTGTCGTACGACTTCGCGGCGTACACCTTGCCGTCGGGGCCCACTTCCCAACGGCGTTCAAACGTATCCCACTGCGCGTCGTTCAGCACGGGCGCCGCCATGTCGATGACGTTTTCCTTCTGGCAGTACTGCGCCACCTGTTTGCCATCCGGCGTCACCGAGGCCAGGAAGTTGTCGCGTGACCATTTTTTGTTGGCCTGGTCGAATTTCTGACGACCGATGAAGAACACGATGTTGCCGCCGCGCGCATCGCCACCCTGCACGAGCTGGAAACCGCCGTCGGGTGCCTGCGGGAGCGGGAAGTCGCCCATGGGCTTGCCGTCTTTGGCGAGCTTCACGACTTTGCCCGGCATCATCTGGACGACAGCCACGTTGCCCTCACCGGTGAAGAACATCGAGACCGGGCGGCGGAATTCGCCCGGGCCTTCGCCGTCACGGCCGATCGACTTCACAAACTCGCCCTGCGGGGAGTAGATCTTCACTTCGGAAAGCTGGCTGTCGAGCAGGTAAACGTTGCCGGCGGCGTCGATATCGATGTCGCTGATGACGCCGAAGAGGTCTTCTTCGCTTTCCGAGTCGCCGCCCACGCGCCAGACCTCGGGGAGCTTTACGGTCGCTGCGGGCGCGAAGCCGGTGGCCGGATTGGAGACGGTCTTCACGCCGTTGACGGTGGCGACTTTGCCCGCCCAGCCGGCGGCGTGCGAGCGCGTCGACAACACGACGACGGCAATGACAAACAGGACCAGCGCGACGGCGAAGACTCGCCAGGCGCGGAACAACTTGTTGTTCGCAGAACCCTTCATGGGTGATTCCACTCCTTATTAGCGGGGGCCAGCCTGCTCTCTACCAGGAGGCCGCGGGGTTGGAAAAATGTATGCCCTACTTACGAACGGCTGTGCGCCGTGTTTCCGGAATCTCTGCCGGATTTGACGCCGTTTACCCACTATTTGGGGGTCTATTCGGTAGACGGGGCGGAGCCGGGCGATATTGTAGCGGATGGGGTGGGATTGGGCAACCGGAGTGCCCCTAACCGCGCTTCGGGCGGTAGACGTGGGTGCTCTGGCCGTAGAAGACCTCGGCCGCTTCCATGATGGTTTCGCTGAGCGTGGGATGGGGATGGATGGTGAGCTTCACGTCGGATGCCAGAGCGCCCATTTCGATGGCGAGCGCACCCTCGGAGATGAGATCACCCGCGCCGGGGCCGGCAATGCCGACGCCGAGCACGCGCTCGGTTTTTGGATCGACGACGAGCTTGGTGAGGCCGTCGGTGCGTTCGATCGACATGGCGCGGCCGGAAGCTCCCCACGGGAACTTCGCAATCGCAACATCCATGTTCTTCTCTTTCGCCTGCGTCTCGGTGAGTCCGCACCACGCGATCTCCGGATCGGTGAAAATAACCGCCGGGATTGCATTGGGCTCGAACGCCACCTTGTGCCCCGCAATCACCTCGGCTGCCGTGCGTCCTTCGTGTGACGCCTTGTGCGCCAGCATGGGATCGCCCGTGACATCGCCGATGGCGAAAATCGACGGCTCTGCCGTGCGTCGCTGCGCGTCGACTTCAATGAAGCCGCGCTGATTCACTTTCACTTTCGTGTTCTCGAGACCAAAGCCGGAAGTATTCGGCTTGCGCCCCACGGAGACGAGCACGCTGTCATAGACGGCGTCCTCGGTGCGCGCGCCTTCAAAGGTGACACGGATGCCCTCTTTGCCTTCGGTGGCAGCGGTCACTTTGGTGTTCAGCATGATCGCTTCAAAATCCTTCGACAGCCGCTTCTCCAGGACCTGCACCAGATCGCGATCGGCACCCGGCAGCAACAATCCGGGCATCATTTCTACCACGGACACGCGCGAACCGAGCGCCGCGTACACGCTTCCCAGCTCGAGACCGATATAACCGCCACCCACCACGAGCAGCCCCTTGGGCACGCGCTTCAGATCGAGCGCAGAGGTGGAATCGAGAACGCGCGGAGACTTCGCATCAAAGAGCGGAATGGTCGCGGGCCGCGAGCCCGTGGCGACGATGCAGTGATCGAATTGAACCGGCTGCATTCCGCCGGCGTTGAGCTGGACGTTCAGCGTGTGAGCATTGACAAAGTTGCCGCGTCCCGCGATGTACGTCACCTTGCGGAACTTCGCCACCTGGCCCACACCGCCGGTGAGCTTCTTGACGACACCGTCTTTCCACGCGCGCAGCTTGTCGACATCGACTTTCGGCTTACCGAATTCGATGCCCATGACGGTTGCGTCCTCAGCTTCGTGCAGGACCTTCGCCGCGTGCAGCAATGCCTTGGACGGGATGCAACCGCGGTATAGACACACACCGCCGGGATTCTCTTCGGTATCGATGAGCGCTGTCTTCAAACCGAGGTCGGCAGCCAGAAAGGCTGCTGCATAGCCACCTGGGCCAGCACCGAGGACAACAACTTGATAGCGTTCGTTGGAAGACATCATGAAGCGCGCGCTTTCGCGCGCGTATTACCCTTCTATCGCGAGCAGAATGGGATCTTCCAGCGCCTGGCACACCCAGCGCAGGAAGCGGGCGGCGGCGGCACCGTCGATCAAACGATGATCGTAGGAGAGCGAGAGCGGCAGTATCAGCCGCGGCTCGAAGGCGTTGTCTATGTACACGGGCTTCATCGACGCGCGCGACACGCCGAGAATGGCCACTTCGGGCGCATACACGATGGGCGTGAAACCCACGCCGCCAATACCGCCCAGATTGGAGATGGTGAAGCAACCGCCTTCGAGATCGTCGGGCATGATCTTCTTGGTGCGCGCCTTCTCGGCGAGGTGCGTCACGTCGGCCGAGATCTGGACCAGGTTCTTGCCGTCGACACCTTTCAGAACCGGCACCAAAAGGCCGCGGTCGGTGTCCACCGCGATGCCAATATTGAAGTACTTCTTGTGCACAA
>CAZULB010000022.1:0-30692 GCA_964621155.1 uncultured bacterium
GCTCTACATGTCGCCCGAGCAGGCGTTCGGCGAGAGCGTCGACCAGCGCAGCGACCTCTTTTCGCTGGGAACGGTTCTCTACGAGCTGCTCACCGGCCGCCAGCCGTTTGCGGGCGAAAATTACATGGGCGTCATCCAGAACATCATCAACAAAGAGATTCCGGCCGTGCGCGACGTCAATCCCAACGTGCCGATCGACGCCGAACACATCGTGATGCGCGCGCTGGCCAAGAATCGCGACGAACGCTTCCGTTCCGCGCGTGAATTCCGCGAAGCGATAGAAAGCGTGCTCGGGCTCGACGGCCTGCAGCGCGCGACGGCGGAACTTCCCGCGCTCCTCGATCGCGACGCCCAGACGCGCGTTCTTACCAGGGCCTCGGTGACGCCGGCGCCGTCGCGCTCGTCGACTTCATCTTCGTCGTGGAGCACGGTGAGCAGTGTCAAAAAACGCCAGCGCGGACTTCCGCTGTGGGCGAGCATGGCCGTCGTGGCCGTCGTGCTGGGCGGCGGGGCGGCATGGTTCTTCTGGCCGCGGTTGCACCCGGGCGCGGTTACGACCGGGACGGGTGAGGTGCAGCAATCGTCGATGGGTGATGTGAATGGATTTGATCCAACGGCCGACGGGCTCGATGCAAGTCACGCGGCGGATTCACTCGCGAGCAGACGGGCCGCAGCCGACACGGCGCGAACCGTCGTGGCCGTGAAGGACACGACCGTCACGAAGAATTCGGCGCCAGCGCCGGACGTTGCCGTGGTGGCGCCGCCTGCGGCGGAAAAAGCCGAGGCCACTCCGGCGGTCGCCGACACGGTGGCGAAACCCACAACGACCGCGGCCAGGCCCAAGCCTCGCGGCGAAGTCGACAAACCTTTCCGGCAGGGTTACCTGCTGATCAACTGCGACCCCGGCGCCCAGGTCTACATCAACGGTATCTATCGAGGCGACGCGGCACCGACCTTGCGGCTTACGCTGCCGGTGGGGTTGCTCTCCATCGAGTGCCGCGCACCCGGACACGAGTCGTACCTCGAGAGCATGCGCGTCACGCCCGACGAGATGTCGCAACGCACCATCACCCTGCGCAAGGAGATGGGGATCATCAGCCTCGCCACCACCGAGGGCGCCGAGTTCTATGTGGATGGAGAGCTCATCGGTGTGACGCCGATCATGCATCCGATCAACGTCGCGGCGGGTTCGCACACGCTCATGCTCAAGAAGGACGGTTACTTCACGTGGACGTCCAACGCGACCGTCGAAGCCAACGGTACCCTGCCGCTGCACATCACGCTGAGCCAGCGCTATTGAGCTTCAGGTAGTTTTCCGCTTCGCGCGCCACCGTCTGCGGTTGCAGTGACCGCAGATCTCCTCCCGGCGCGCGCACGACGCGCAACCCCGGGCTGCGCGGCGCCCACCGCACCGGATCCGTAAGCCCAAAAATCGCCAGCACGCGCGCGCCGGCCGCGCAAGCGACGTGCATCACACCGGTGTCGTTGCACAGCACGAGATCGGCCCGACGGGCCAGCGCGGCAACATCGGTGATGGGGCGCTGGCGTACCACGGCCCCGCTGGCACCGCAGGCAGCCGTGAACGCCGCCACCGTGGCGCCATCGGCCGGGCCCTGCGCGACGATCAGACTCAGCGCGTGATTGCGCGCGAGCATGTCCACCACGGCCGCGAAGTTTTCCGGTTTCCAGATGTTCTCGGCCTTTCCCGCCCCCGGGTGCACCAGAAGTTTGACCGCTCCCTCGCGCCAGTTCTCGCGGGCGAACGCCTCCGCCCATTGCTCGCTCTTTCCACCGGGAACAATGAGCGGCGCCAGATCGTGCGTGGTGATTCCGACATGCCGCAGCGGGAAAAGATTGTGCTCGGCTTCGTTCATCGTCGCCAGTTGCCCGGGCTCCGGCAGCGGCAACGTGATATTGAGGTAGCTGCCGGTGAGCGCATCGCCGACGCGGGGCGACGTCGAGCCGATGCGCACGCGAGCGCCAGACATGACGCCGAGCATGAGCGTGGTGAACGAAAACGACACCGTGTGCAGCACGATGGCGAGGTCGAATTGTTCGCGGCGCAGCGCGCGCAGCATGGCAAGGTGGGACCCGGGGCGGCGCTTGTCGTACGTAAACACATGGTCGACAAACGGGCTGTTGGCAAGCACGCCGCGATTGAGCGTGGACGTCACGATGCCGATGGTGGCGCGTGGATAGGTCTCGCGAATGGCGCGCAGCGCCGGCGTGGCGAGCATCATGTCGCCCATCTGGTTGTGCTGGCGTACGACCAGAATGCGTTCGAAGCGCTGCGCGCGAAATGCCTCTGGAGTCATGCGCGGCGCCCGCAGAAACGCGCCCACGCCGCGCATCAGTGCGCGCTTGCCCGAACGCTCGAGCGTTTTCACGCGTCCCACGACTTCACCACTGCTTCTTCTTTGCGCGCTCCCGAATGCCGGCGAGAATGTCGAGATAGCTCTGATAGCGCGACTGTGGAATGCGTTCCTGCGCGACCGCTTCCTTCACCACGCAGCCGGGCTCGTGCGAATGCGTGCAGGGGTCGAAGCGGCACGGGCCTTCGATGTGGCGGATGTCCGGGAAGCATCGGTAGAGCTCGTACTCGTCGGTGCCGGGAAAACTGAAGGTCTGCATTCCGGGGGTGTCGGCGAGGAAGCCGTCGCGAAATGGAAACAGCTGCGAATTGGTGGTGGTGTGGCGGCCGCGGCCGGTTTTCTCGGCGACGTCGTCGACCACCAGATCGAGCTCGGGATCGAGACGATTGAGCAGCGAGCTCTTCCCCACGCCGGACTCGCCGACAAACGCGTAGACCCCGTCCCTGATCCGCCCGGTCAGTTCCGCCAGACCGCGTCCGGTCGTCGCGCACGTGGGGATCAACTCGTAGAGCGACGGTGCATAGGCGATCCGGATCTGATCCAGCTGCCCGGGCTCGGCCAGGTCCATCTTGTTGATCACGATGCACGGGCGAATATGCCCCCACTCGGCCGCCGCCAAAACGCGATCCAGGAACCCGAAACGCAGGGGTGGATCAGCCGTTGCGACCACGACGAAGAGCCGCTCGATATTGGCGACAACCACCCGGTCAGCACCACCCCGGTCGACATACCGGGACAGCCACGAGGTCCTCGGGAGCACCTCTTCCAGCGAGCCAACGCCGGCCGACTCGCGCAGAACCGTCACCTGGTCGCCGGCCACCACGGCGAGCGCAGATTCCCGGATCCGGGACCTCCCGCGCTGCGAACAGGCGACCGTCTCCCGCCCGATACGCACCCACACTTCCCCCCCTGTAACGCGGACAACCAGGCCGTTTTCGAGACGTTCTTGCATGGGTAAAGCGCGTTGGACTAAGATGAATTCAAGAACCTGGGAATTGACGTTGAGGATATCCTTGGTTTCTGGTAATTTCCAGCCATTCATGCACATGCGCCGGCTCGGCGGCGATGTCCACATGGAACCACTACTGATGACAGCACAAGAGCTCGCGTCGTACTTCAAGCCTTCTCTCTGCATTTTCGATCTCAAGGCGGCCAACAAGCGTGATGCGCTCGCCGAGATGGTCGAAGCAGTGTGCTCGGATCGCGACATCCGCGACCGTGGTCTTATCCTTGAAATGCTTCTCAACCGCGAAAGCCTGGGCAGCACCGCCATCGGCAAAGGCGTTGCGTTCCCCCACGGCAGAACGCTCGCGGTGCGTGAGCTCTCGATCGTGTTTGCGCGCTCGGCGGCGGGCATCGATTTCGATTCCACAGACAAGAAGCCGACGCACGTGTTCTTTCTCATTATCGCGCCCCCGCAGGACCGCGATAATCTCTACCTTCAGGTGCTCGGCCGTGTCGTCGACCTGATCAAGGACGACGCCTCGCGCGATCGCATCGCGACCGCGCAGGGCTTCGACGAGCTGAAGGACATCATCGAAGGGCAGGGCCTTTGAGCGACCATCCGACCAAGAAACAGGATCAGGTGCGACTTCTCGTTGCACTCCAGGATTTGGACCACATGATCAAAGATGCGGGTGATGCCAATCACGCCGCGAAGATGCAGGAAATGGGCTTCCCGCAGGATGGCATCGACGAGCTCAAGAAAGCCCGTGTCGAAATCACCGAACACATCAAGCCGCAGTTGCTGAACCGCTACCAGCGCGTATCGACGAGCTACGATCGCACCGTGGTGCCGGTCGTGGGCGAGTTGTGCACGGGCTGTCTGACCAAGGTTCCAACGTCGTTCCGCTACGAAAAAAATGCGGTCATGACGTGTGAGAACTGCGGCCGCATTCTCTACTTCATCTAGACCCCAGCTCCGCTCTCGACCGCGCGTGTCTTCGCTTGCTCGAGACGGTGCGCGCGCGCGACGTCACACGCGTCCAGGAGCTCCTGCCCATTTTCAGTTTCTGCCCCCCCTTGCAATCTATCCACTCTCTGGTAAAATAATTTTACTCGTTAAATCCTGTTCCGGTCCGATGGCGCCGCGGGCGATTCGCCCAACCCTTTGCCATGGAATCATCTACACGCGCATTCCGGCGCAACCTCGAGCCCTTCGAGAAGGACCGGCCTGCCTCGCCCTGGCACGTCGCCGGTCACACCGACCTCGTCAGCGAGCGGCGCTACCTCGTCAGTTGGGCTCCCCTGGACACCGAGGCGCGCGCCGGCCTTTCCGTGCTTCAGTTCCGGGCCGAATCAGCGCTCGCCATCGCGCCCGACAGTTGCCTTCCTATTCTCGAGCAGCGCGCGCAGGACGGGCGCATCGAGCTCCTTACTCCCTACGCCGCCGCGCTCGACTCATGCCCCCGCACCGACGACGCGGTGCTGCGCGTTCTGGAATCGCTCGGCGCAACGCTCGCGCGCTTTGACGCGCACGCATTTCACGCCAGCGCCCTGCAGCCCGGACTGGTGGGCATCAATGATGACGGGGCTGCCGTCATTCTTCCCGGCGCGTACCTGTTGCCGACGCTCTCCGACGCCCGCCGCGGAATAACACCTGAGGCCGCGCGCCGTGAAACGCGCGAATCACATCTCGCCGCGTGGATTTCGGTGGCACGAGTGATCGCCGGCCATGCTGCGCCGGCTCTGGCGGATCGCCTGCGCAACCTGCCGTCTGACCTGCAGGCGCGCGACGGCCGTGACGTCAGTGCTGCCCTGTCGCTCTTGCGCGGCGAACCGGCCGGTTCCGGCGCGCGCGTGCCGCAATGGGCCACAAGAAATATCGACGCCGCGCCGCTCGCGCGCGCCATTGCCGCCGGCGAGGTGGTCGAAATCAGTGGTGTGCCGCAGAGCGGAAAGACCACCGCCCTGGTGTCACTGCTGGGCGAACTGCGCCATCAGGGTCTCAAGTGTCGTTGGATCGACGAGTGGGACACGGTTGCGGGATCGCGCCGGCGCGTGTCGGGGCGCGACAGCGAGAGCCGCGGCTATGTGTGGTTTGTAGATGACGCGGACGCGCGTCCGCTGGTGCACGCACTCCTTCTCGAGCACATCGGCAGCATGGACTCCAACCCGGGCGCGGGACTGGTGGTGGTCGTGAGACAGCCGGCGGCGGGGACGGGCGGGTTTGCCGACGTGCTGCACCAGCGTTCGGGACGCAACGTGCATCAGGTCACGCTCGAGCGTGACGGCGAGATGGAAGCGTTTGGCGCCCCGCACGACGACGATTCGGCCCGCGTGCTGGAGCTCTTGTGCGTGGCGGACATTCCACTTCCGTTCGACCTTCTGCGCCCGGTGTTTCCGGGCACCGAACGTGACCTGCACCGGCGCGTGCACGCTCTGGCGGGCGCCGGACTGATCGCCGTGGAGACACGGCGGCTCCCCCATACGGGAGCACCTGCCGTGGTACTGCGCGTGCCGTCGCGCGCGCTGAGTGAATCGGTGCTGGGCGGTATCCCGGAGGCGCGCCGGCGCAATATCCACCGCACCATCGCCCGCATGGGCGACGAGCGCGCTCCGTTCACGCCGATGTTCGTCTACCGGCACCTCGCTGCGGCGGGCGAAGCCGACGCAGCTGCGCTCGCCGCCGTGTCGTTCCTGCGCGAATCGACGCGTTCGCAACGCGCGCCCTTCGTCGACGTGCTGGTGCGCGATCTCATCGACGGTGGCGGATACAAGAATCTTCCCTACGGCGACCGGCTGTTGCTCCTCACGCGCCTGGGCGACGACATGCTTGCCAATGGACGGCACGCGGATGCGGAATCGCTGCTCAAGCGCGCGCGCAAGCTCAGTCCTACCGGTGACGAAGTGCGCGCGAACGCCCCGCTGATCAGCGAGTCGATGCGGCTATTGGCCGACGCGTGGTCGGGCCGCGGACTCCTGCGCCAGGCGCTGGATCTGCTCGACGACGTTCGCGATGAAATCGCGTCCTACCTCTCACTGGCCGAGCAGGCGCGCCTGCTGAACGACGTGGCGTGGCTCCAGTACCGCCTGGGCGACTACTCGAGCTGCGTGGATTCGTGCAAATTCGCCACCAACACGCTCAATCCCAACGAGCATCCGCTGGTGGTCGCGCAGGCGCTCAACCTCCTCGGCGTGGTCGCGTTCAACACCAGCCGCTACGACGAAGCCGTGTCCTACTACGAGCAGGGTGCATTCCTGCGCGAGCGCGAAAACGATCAGAACGCGCTGGCCGGTTCGTACAACAACCTCGCCCTCGCCTACCAGGCCAAGGGTGAATACGACAAGGCGCTGGAGCACCTGCATCGCTCCATCGAGATCAAGCGCCGCCAGCACAACGAGGCCGGCATCGCGGGCGGATTTCTGAATCTGGCCCTGCTTTATCTCGAAGTGCACAACTTCGAGGAAGCCGAGCGCCGCTGTCGCGACAGCCTTCGCATCAGCTCGGCGCTGGGGCTTGCGCAGCTGGTCGCGGAGAATCACAGCACGCTGGGTGACATCGGCATGACGCGCGGCCAGCTCGACGAAGCCGAGAGTTTCTACCAGCTCGCTCTCGAACACGCGCGCCGCCTCTCCACCGTGAGCGAAGAGATGGGGGCGCAGAAGCGCCTGGCGCGACTCTACCTGCGCAAGGGACGCTACGACGACGCCCGCGCCGCCATCGAAGAGGCGTCGCGGCTGGCGCGGCAGGTAGGTTCCAAGTACGAGCACGCGCAGACCGAGGAGATCTTCGGCGAACTGCAGGCCGCCAGCAATCTCTCCAGTGAAGCCGTCGACCACTTCGAGCGCGCAGCGTCGCTGTACGCGACGCTCTCCAAATACCGTCTCTCCGCCGCCTGCTTTGCGAAGGCGGGGCTGGCGTGCGCGGGCGCGGGCGGGACGTTGGAGGCAAAACGCTATCTCGACCGCGCGCAGGACCTCGTCAAGTCGCGCATCGGTCAGGAAATTCCGGAGGAAATCGTTACGCTGCAGCAGACGCTGCGCGAGCAGGCGCTGCCCGCCGACGTCTCGGCGACGGGATCGCAAAAACTCCTCTACGCGTTCTACGAGCTTTCCTCACTGGCCGACTACGCCGACGACAAGGGCACGTTCTTCCGGCGTATCATCGACGTGTTTCGCGAACTGACCGGTGCTTCGGCATGCGCGCTCGTGCTGCGCGATGAAAACGACCAATTCGTGAATGTCACCCCGTCGGGCGATACCGAGGCAATCGATGACGCCGGGCTGCGCGCGCTACTGGAGCGTTCGCTCCAGCTCGGCGCCATGTTGCATCCCGACGCGGTGGAGGCGGCAGGATTGTTTGCACGCGCGGCATTCCCCGGAGCACCACGTCCGCCCGCCGCTGACCAACGCATGGTCGTCGTGCCCATGAAATCGCTGGGCCGCGATCTCGGGTGCGTTCTGCTCATGCTGCCGGCGGCGATGCTGCCTCCTTCGCGCGAGGACACCGATTTCATCTCGTGCATCGGGCGTCACATCGCGGGAGGGCTGCGCCTGTCGCTCCACCTCGACGAGCGCACACACAAGGAAGACACTCTGGAACGCGAGTTGAGCGGACTCGGCGCGTCGGCACCCGATAGTCATCGTTTCCAGACCATGATCGGTCGCGACGAGGCCATGAAGAAGATCTTCCGCATCGTGGACAAGATCAAGGACATGGACAGCGGCATCCTGATCTTCGGCGAAAGCGGAACCGGAAAGACCGAGCTGGCGCGCAACATTCATCACAAGAGCCCGCGCCGGCGTCACGTGTTCCAGTCCATTCACTGCGCCGAGATTCCCACGTCGCTGCTGGAGAGCGAACTGTTCGGTCACGAGCGCGGCGCATTCACCGGCGCGGGACAGCGCAAACTGGGCCGCTGCGAGATCGCGGACAACGGGACGGTCTTCCTCGACGATGTCAACGTGATGCCCGTCGACACGCAGGCGAAGCTCCTCCACTACCTCGAGACCAAGAGCTTCACGCGCCTGGGTGGCACACAGAAGATTTTCACCGACGTGCGCGTCATTGCCGCCAGCAACGAAGACCTCGAGCGCCTGGTGAAAGAGGGCCGCTTCCGCGAGGACCTGTATTATCGACTCAAGGTGGTGCAGATCGAGCTACCCGCGCTGCGCGACCGCCAGGACGACATGATCCTGATTGCGCAGGAGTTCCTGAAGAAGCGCTGCGCCGCCCAGGGCAAGACGCTCAAGCGCCTCTCCACCGAGACCATCAAGCTCTTCCAGCAGTATCGCTGGCCCGGCAACGTGCGCGAGCTCCAAAACGTTCTCGAACAGATCGTGCTCTTGTGCGACGATGACATCGTCGAGCCGGCGGCTCTGCCCGAGGACTTTCTGCGCCGCGCGGCGGGCGGCGGCAAGCAGCGCTGGCAGTCCCTCGAGCAGCTCGCGCAGCAGATGGTGGAGTCGGGTGGATACTCGGAGGCGAACCCGCTGATGCGACAGATCGAAGCGTTGCTCGCCAGCAAGATGTCGGCGCATCTCGACAACAAGACCAGGGCCGCGGCGCTCCTCGGTATCACCAAACCAACGCTGTACGCGCGGCTGCGCGGTTACAATCGTTTGAAGTAAGGACTGCCTTGCCAACTACCAGCATCCGCCGCACCGAGCTCGTCGCCCATCTCGACGATTATCTGCGCGTGGCAGATATCCCGGATTCATCACCCAACGGCTTGCAGGTGCAGGGGGCCGACCGTGTAACGCGCATTGCCTATGCGGTGGACGTGGCTGTGCAGACGATTCGGGCCGCCGAGAAGGCGCGCGCCGATTTTCTGGTCGTGCACCACGGCCTGTGGTGGGGCCGCCACGTGCAGATCACGGGTACCATGCACAAGCGCTTATCGGCGCTGATCCGCGCTGACATGTCGCTGTATACGGCGCACCTGCCCCTCGACTGCCACCCGCGCGTCGGCAACAACGCCGAGCTCGCGCGGCTTCTGGGCCTGCGCGTGGAATCGATGTTCGGCGACTACAAAGGAGTGCGTATCGGCGTCGTCGCGGCGGCGCGCCAGCCGCTGCGCCTGTCGGCTTTCGCCACCAGCGTCGAGAAGACGCTGGGTGCTCGCGCCGACGTGTTTGCATTCGGTGGGCGCACGGTGCGGCGGATTGGAATCATAAGCGGCGCCGGCGCCATGCTGGCCGAGGAAGCCGCCGCCGCCGGTTGCGATACGCTGCTCACGGGTGAAACCTCGCACGCGGCGATGCATCCAGCCCGTGAGGCAGGCATCAACCTGGTTTTCGGCGGCCATTACGCCACCGAGACCGTCGGCCTGCAGGCGCTGCAACGTCACGTGGCGAAACAATTCGGTCTGCCCGGTGTATTTGTGAATGCACCGACCGGCTATTAGATTGTTTTCATTCCAGCTGTTCCACCCCACGACATGTATTTGTAGCTGCGGGAGCCAAGCATGAAAATGTCCCGGCGTGTCGTGCTGTTCATTCTGTGCGTGCTTTTCGCGGCTGCGGTTGCGGCGCGCGTATCCACGCGCGACCCCAACAACAATCCCTATTTTCGCGGCGCGTCGGCGATGAGCTACCGGCACATGCTCGCGGTGGCGGACCATCGCTCGCTGGGCGCGCACGACGAAAAGGCCGCGTCTCCGCATGGCTACGTGCCCGATCGGTATCGCGCTGCCGGGGTTGAGACGCTGACCGGGCTCGGCTTCCGCGCGGTGCGGCTGGTCAGCGACATGGATGGTCGCGATTTCGCACGCCGGATCATCGTTGTGATGGCGTCGCTGTGCGTGTTTACCGTCTACGGAGCGGCGTCACGATTGTGGAACAGCCGCATGGCGGGGTTCCTCGGCGCATTTCTGGTGGCATTCGAGCCCGCGCTGGTCTCGGCCACGAACGGTCGCGTGTTCAGCCACGCCGTTTTCGCCGCTTTCTTTGCCAGTCTCTACGCCGTGCTCGCACTGCGCGCGCTCTCCAACTCATCGCGTCGCGACACCCTGGTGGCAGCGCTGGTGGCGTTCGTGCTGCTGTGGATATGGGAGCCCGCGCGCTACGGACTGTTGGCCTGGATGGTGCCGGTCTCGCTCGTGGGAGGCATCGAGCGGCAGAATCGAATCTGGTTCGTGATTGCGCACGCGGCGGCCATCGCGATCGCTGCGTGCGTGTTCCCCCATCTGGTTGCCACGCGTGCTCTGGGCGCCTGGACGACGGCCGTCGCGGTGGGTGCCGTTGTCGCGGCATGTTTGCCGTCGCAGCAGCGGCAGGGATGGCGACCCGCGGCGTTTCTGCTCGCCACCGGAGCGGCGCTCACCCTGGCGCTGACACCGCTTCGCGCCGGCGCCAGCGAGGATTTCCCCGCGCTGCGTTATCTCCTCACGCGGCTCCAGTACGCTGCCGGACGACCGTCATCGTCGCTGCTTTCGGACTGGATGCGGGGACTGTGGTCCGCGGACCATGCCCCACTGGCACCCAGGGCGTTGATCCAGTTCTTCCTTCCGGTCTCGTTGTGCACGGCCGCCTGGCTCACCAATCGCGAGGTGCGGTCGTCACGCCCGCGGTTGTTGTGCACCGGCATTGTGCTGGTGGTGGCGTCACTCTCGGCGGGGCTCGACCGCAGCGTGCTCGCATTCGCCGCGCTTCCCGTCATCATCGTGCTGGCGGGCGCCGCGTCGGCTCTCGATTGGCGCCGCTGGGGCCATTCTGCATTGGTAGCAGTGTCGGCGTACACCGCGCTGGCCGGCGTCGTCCTTACCGGCACACTCGTCGACCCGTCGCATCTGATTGCGCGCGCGACACACGCCGGCACGTCGGACCCGGCCGCTTTTTCGTGGATCAGCTTTGAGAACACGGACAAGTCACTGATTCGCTTTGTCTCCACACGCACTTCGGTGCAGGAAAGCATTCTTGCGCCCGGCGATCTTTCCGCGGTGCTGCTTGCCTTCAGCGGTCGCACGTCCGTGATGCTGCCGGGCACGACCTCCCGTCTCGCGACCAATCGCAACGTCGATCTTGTGCGCGGGTTCTACCGTGACGAGGATTCGTTCTACCAGTTATGCAGGCAGGAGAAGGTGGATTACGTGCTGTATTCGGTCGACATGCTGCTCGATGGCGGTGCCTATTCACCCGTCTACACGTCGGGGATCAGCGGTCTCACACCGGCCGCGGTAGCAGCGCGCATGCACTTCCAACCCGAATCGCTCCGGCATTTCACATTGATATACCAGAACGAACATTATCGCCTGTTCAAAGTGAGCGACACTGTGCAGCCCGTGTTCCTCACCGATCACCCGCTCTACTTTCAGAGCAAGTTGTTCACGGACAGCGGGGGTAACTTCGAGAACTTTCGCCAGCGGGTGCTGTGGCTGATGGGAAACTGCGCCGCGGGCATGGGTGCGCGGGCACGCGGCGATCTCGACCAGTCGCGGCAGCTGCTCGACCAATGCGTGCGCTACGCGCCGTCATTCACCCGCGCACGCCTCGAGCTGGCGTACACGCTCATGGATCTCGGGCGCTACGAGCATGCGCGCGACCAGATCGCGGCCATCATCCAGTACGCTCCGGATGACCCGGCCGCCCTGTATGCCGCGGCCTACGTTGAAGTCCAGATGCAGAAACCCGACAAGGCCGGACCGTACCTGCTGCTGCTCGCACAAACGGGCGACGCCACGTATACCGAGCGCGCGAAGTCGCTCCAGTACTACATCGACCACAAATTGCCGCTCAAGCCGGGCGCTCCCCCGCAGTAAGCAGCGCACCGCTGCATGCTCCAGCCAGAGGCGCGGGCGAAGCCCGTGCCAGAAATACAAAAAAACGGCTGCGACGTTGTGCGTCGCAGCCGTTCGAAAAATGGTGGGGGCTACAGGATTTGAACCTGTGACTCCTACCGTGTGAAGATAGTACTCTCCCGCTGAGTTAAGCCCCCGTTTTCTTTTCTTCCTTGTCCGCTTTCGGCGCCACGTAATCGTAATTGCGGACGATTATCGCCGTCTCACGATTGCGTTTCAAGCGGTTTTGCAATTCGGTGCTGAGCGCCTGCTGCTGCAGATAACCTTCGATGCGCGGCTTCGCCAGTTCGAAATTGGGCGGCGCCGGCTCCTTCCGGTCCGTGCACTGCACGAGGTGAAGACCGAACTGCGTCTCGAACACCTTGCTGAGCTCGCCCTTCTTGAGCGAGAACGCAACGTCCTCGAACTCTTTCACCATCTGATTGTGCGCAAAACAGCCGAGATCCCCGCCGCGATCGGCGGAGCCGTCCTGCGAGTACATCTTGGCCAGACGCTCGAACTTTTCGCCCTTGGCCACTCGTTCACGAATGCTCTCGAGCAGCTGGCGGCGCTGCGTTTTATCCTTGTCCGTGTCGGCCGGCGACGAAAGCAGAATGATGTGCCGTGCGCATACGCTGTCGACGCCGACGAACTTGTCCTTGTTCTGATCGAAGAACGCCTGGCAGTCCGCGTCGCTCACCGTGATGGTGGGCTGGATCTTGTCCTTAACATAGGAGCGGATCAAGAGGTCGCGCTCGATCGCCTTGCGAAAATCGGCCGGGTTGAGTCCCTGTTTGCCGAGCTCCTTGGCCAGGTCCGCGCTGAAATTGGCCGTGAACTGCTTCATCATCATGTCGACGACGGAATCCGGCGCGGACAGGCCGGCCGCCTTCGCTTCGCGCACGAAAACCGAGCGGTCGATGAGCTGGTTGAGCAGCCGGTTGTTGAAGTCGCGGTTCCGGGTGGAGTCCGGCGGCACCATCGACACATAGGCCAGAACCTGGAGGTCCTTGCTGCTGATTGTGTCCTCGTTTACGATGGCGATTACTTCATTGCTCACGATCGAATCGGGGAATGCGCTGGCGTGCTGCAGCTTGTTCTTCTTGCTGCACGCAAGTCCGAGCACCGCGGCGGCGGCGATCACCAGCGCAGCGCGCACGATATACTTCATTGGTGACATCCTTTGCGAATTGGGAGTCCGCCATGATAACAGAGCCCGCCGCCCCGTGCAACCGTGGGGAGGGCGGCGCTGGCTAGCGGTGCTTGCGCACGCCCTCGCGCGGACACACGTCTCCGAGCGGGCATAGCGAGCAGCGCGGAGACACGGGCTGGCACACGCGCTGGCCGAAGCTGACCATGGTGTCGTTGATGCCGATCCAGTGCCGGCGCGGCAGTACGATCATCAACACGCGTTCCGTCTCATCCGGCGTCCGGGTCTTTACCCAGCGCAGCCGGTTCGAAATGCGATGCACGTGGGTGTCGACGCAGATGGCGTCCTTGCCGTATCCGAGCGACACCACCAGCGCCGCCGTCTTGCGCCCGACCCCCTTGAAATCAAGGAGCGCATCGACGGTGTCGGGCACGCGTCCCTTGAACTCGGTGTCGATCCGCTTTGCAACCTCGCGAACCGTCCGCGCCTTGGTGCGGTAGAAACCCACCGGAAAGATCGCGCGCTCCACCTTGCGCGTTGGGAGCGCGGCAAGTGCGCGTGGCGTGCGGGCCAGCGCGAACAAGCGTTCCGACGCGGCGAATGTCACCTCGTCCCTGGTGCGCAGGCTCAGTATGGTCGCGATGAGAATGCGGAACGGATCGCGGTCGCGCCGGGCGATCTCGGTGACCGAAGCCGGGCTGCCATCCGCCACGGCCGCGCGCATGGCCAGGATCGTGCGCTCCAGCACGGCGGCCGATGGCCGGCGACCGTGGTCACGCGGTTGCGCGCGAGGCGCCGGGTTGCGGCCCGAGGGTGGATTGGTTTTCGTGCTGCGCATGCGTTGACACGGGGAAAAAGGTAGTGGGACAATGTGTGACCTTACCATGCCCGGCAAAACTCAATCCAGCAAACCGTCGACACGCCGCAAGAAGCCGGCGGCGTCCGCGCCCGGCCTGGAGAAAGCGCGCGCGCAACTCGACGGCAAGCGCGCCCAGCGCCGTCAGAAGATGATGTGGGCGCACTACTGGCTCCTGTGCCCGAAATGCGGCGGCGACATGTTCGTGCAGCGCACCATGGGCATCGCCTACGAGGTGTGCCGCGAGTGCCACGGCATTGCCATCGACGGCGACGAGCTCAAGCTACTCCTCGAGCATCTCGAACCGCGTGAAGCCCTCGCGGCCATCCTGCGGAAGTCCCTGAAACCGGATACCACGGAAATCTGAGCGGGCTCGCGCAACAAAGTGCGGGCAGTACGGGAAACCGAGGCTAGCGGCGGTAACCGACGGTTACCACGAACTCACCGGGAACTGCGTAGCCGTTACCACGACGGTGCGCGGCGATGGATTCGAGGTATTCGGCGTAGGCACTGAGGCGGGTGGGTTCGTCGAAGCGCGAATACGCCATCGCGACGGGCCCTCCGGCGAAGGCTGCAACGCATGCCTCTTCTCCCGATTCGTACTCGAGCGCGGTGCTGATGCGGTCGCTGCGCACTTCGCTGAAGCCCGCTGCTTCAAACAACATCTTCTGCACGTCACCGGTGCCCAGTTGGAAGAACATCGGACACACGTCCGACGCCACCCGGCGCTCGACGATCGGAAAAATTTCCGCCCAGCCGCAGCGGTCACGCTTGCCCCACACCGCGGAAACCGCGCGACCGCCCGGGCGCGTCACACGAAACATTTCGCCGATGGATCCCGCGAAATCCGTGACGTACATCATACCGAGTCCGCACAGCGCGGCATCGAATGCGCCGTCGGGAAACTCGAGCTTCTCGGCCGCCATGCGCTGGAAGGCAACGTTCGCCATGCCGCGTTCGGATGCCACGCGGGCACACTGCTCGATCATTCCTTCGGAAATATCCGTGCCTGTGACACGCCCATCCGCCCCCACCGCGGCGGCAGCGCGGAACGTAATCAGCCCCGTGCCGCAGGCGAGATCGATGACGTGCTCGCCGGGGGCCAGCGCCGCCATCTCCATCAGGCGCGTCTGGGCCGGCTCGAGCTGTCTTTGCCAGCTCTGTTCGTACGTCGACGCGGCACGATCCCATCCGTAGCGCTGCACGCGCTGTTGCAGTCTTGGGTCCATCGGGTTTTCAGCTCCCGGTCCGGGTAACGGTGAGTGTGCGTTTGAGCGTATGGGCGCGGCGGAAGACGTCTCCCACCATGCTGGAGCGGTCGGCGGCTTCCACTACGCGCTCGATGTCCGCTTCGGGCGCGTCGCTCTGAATGTGAACGAAATATCGAATCTCCGAGTAACCCGCCGGAATACCCTTCACGTCGTGCTGACCACGCGCATCGAAATCCGCCTCGATTTCGACTTCGACATTGCTGACCGGAACTTCGAGGTGGGCGGCCCAGATCACATAGCCCATCGCGAGACACGTGCCCAGAGCGGAGCGGACCAGGAGCCCGGGATCGGGCCCCATGGCAGTGCCGCCCGATTTCTCGCTCGCGTCGGCGACCACCTTCCAGCGGCCCTCTTCGGCTTCGCAGTGCACGCCCTGAATAACGCGAATCCGGGTGGTCGCGGTCTTGATGCCCATCGCGGGTCGCAGCTCGATGGCGCGCCCGTTGCGCTCGAACGCCGTCTTGATGTTTGCAATGAGCTCGGGATTCGACTTCATGGAGCGTGCCCGAGTCTTCGCCCGAGATAATACGCCCAGATCACGAGACCGAGCAGCGACTGTTTCACCGTGAGATGAACGTAGCCGATCGTGAACAGCCAGCCTATCAGCCAGATCGCGGCCGGCATTCCCGAGCTGGTATCCACTTTCACGTCTTTTGCCACGGAGGCACCTCCCTTGGAATGCACACATATTAACATCCGCAATGGGGCGTGATCGACTTCGATCGCGGTGATGCGCGGCCACCTTCGTCATGAACTCGTGCGTCGAGCGCGGCGCTGAATGCATGAACGCATCCACATCGACCGCGACCAGCGCCGCCACCGCCACCTCGGATAGCTCGAGTCTCTGTTCCCGCAGCACCGTCCACAGCTCCCGCGCGAAGCGCTCGCGCAGGCCCGGGTCGGTGGCCAGGCGGCCAATCAGAATCTCGACGTTTCGATGCATGCCGGCCCGTATTGCGGCTTTCGGGCCAGCGGGAAAATTGTGCCGGGTAGACAGCTCAAGTCTTCGTTTATCAGATAGTTATATTCGTAGCCCGACCTGCTTGCAGCCGACGCCAACATGATTGAGAAAGGACAGTTGTCCGGAAGTGGACAATTGCAGTGGACAGCATGAACGGCGAACTCGATACAATCGAGGCATGACCGATCGCAAGGATCCGGCGCGAACCGGCGCCTGCCCGACACCCTCTCTGGAAGAGCGCGGCCGGCGGCCGAACGCGTAGCCATCGCCGCCCCCGCAGCCGCCGAATTTCCGGTCGAAGGAGTCGCGCTGGAGTCCGTTGAGCGCGAACTCCTGGTAAAGGCCATGGCGCGCGCCCGGGACAACAAGTCACAGGCTGCGAAACTCCTCGGCATCTCGCGCGGACAGCTTTACTCTCTCCTGCGCAAGCACGGTCTCACCGACGCGCGGCGTTGACAACAGCGGGGTTGAATTTGCACTCACGGACTGCCCTTCGAATTCTGAGCGTGGTTGTCAGCACGATCGTGGCGCTGGTCGCAGCCGAAGTTCTGCTGCGTGTGGTCTGGCACAATCCCTATCGTCATGAGTCTCCCGACCACGTGCTCAAGCTGCGCATGCAGCACCCGCGGACGGACCACACCTACCGGACCGGGCTGCCCGGTCAGGACCAGTCCGAGGTGCGCTTCCGAACCGACGCTCGTTCCTACATTCTCCCATCCGAACGCCATCCGGACGCGATTGCCACCGTCGTATTCATGGGAGGCTCGACCACGGAGTGCGTGGCCGTGCACGAGGACAAACGTTTCCCGGCGCTGGTGTCTTCTCTGCTGGCGCAAAAAGGCCTCAAGGTTGACACGCTCAACGGTGGTCATGCGGGCAACAACGTGCACGACGTCGTCAACGTGCTCTTCAATCATGTCGTTGCCGACCGCCCTGACATCGCCGTGCTGATGGAGGCCACCAACGACGTGGGGACGCTGCGCATTGCGCAAAGCTACGCGCCCAGCATGGGCGGTCCCGTATCGGCAAAACTGACGGCCAAATGGGTGATCCAGATTCTGTCGTCACACAGCGATCTGGTCGCCCTGATCCGGGACAGTGCGGGACGCGGAGAGCGGGCGGCCCTTCGCCCGAAGGCGGCAGCGAGCGACTGGCGCCAGACCCAGGCCCCGGCGGACTCCGGGCTCACGGGTTTGTATCGCTCGCATCTGAAGACTTTCGTTCACATGTGTCGCGACTTCGGCATCGAACCCGTGCTCATGACACAGCCCTACTCGCGCTATCGCAACGCCATGACGCCGGCGTGGCTCGAAGCAACCGCGCAGGACCAGTTCAACGAGATCATCCGCGAGGTCGGCCGGTCGGAAAGCGTGTCCGTCATCGATCTGGTGACACACCTGCGCAACGACATTCCGGAATGGGACAAACCCGACCGTATTTTCTACGACGCCATTCACGTCAACGATGCCGGCTCTGAGACTTACGCCGCGTATATCGCGGAGCAATTGCAGCCGCTCATCGACGAGCACGCCCACAGGCGTTGACGAGGAGTTATCGACAGCCTTCTGAGAAAATTCCCCGAGAGGTCTACGGCCGGGCTTTCTTCTGCTGTTCGGCAAGGATGGCGTCGAGCGCAGCGCGATCGTAGAGGCGGCCGTTCAGCACGACGGCGTTCACCTTCTGCGTGTTGTGAATATCATCCAGCGGGTTGGCATCGAGCAGCACCAGGTCCGCGCGCTTTCCCTTCTCAACCGTTCCCAGCGAGTCGGTAGCGTTCATGAACACCGCAGGGCTCAGCGTCGCGGCGCGCAGCGCTTCGGCGGGAGAGAGGCCGGCCTCATGCAGGAGTGCGAGTTCGTCGTGGAGGCTGAAACCGGGGAAGGTGAAGGGATTGAGCATGTCGGTGCCGGCCAGGATGGGAACGCCGGCCCGGTTCATGGCGCCCAGGATCTGCATGTTGAGCCGATACGTCCTGCGGCTGTTCTCCCAGTCCTCGGGGGCGCGGTTCTTGAAGCGAAAATCCTTCTTCCAGTCCCAGCCGCTGGCAATCTGCTCGGGCATGTACTTTACGCGCGGATCCGCGGCAAACACAGAATCATTCATCGACGCCATGCTGCGCAGCACGGTGAAGGTGGGCACCATCCAGGTCTGGTTACGCTTGAGCCGCGCGAACAGATCGGCGGCGCGTTTCGGGTCCTGGGTCGCAAGGATGCGCGGCGTCTGGCTCGACCAGGTCTTGAAAAGCTTGCCCGCAGTCGTGTCGGCCGCAGCAGCAGCACGCTCTTCGCGCATCTTCTCCGCCTCGTTCGAACATTCCAGAGCCACGCCGGTCAGGTGTTCGATGGAACGCTGTCCGTGGTCCGACGCTTCCGACACGGTCACCGCGTCGGGCACGTGCCCGGCGCAGTAGGTGCCGACCTTTTTCGCTTCATCGAGCGCCGCAAAGTAAGCCTCGCGCGGGAGCTTGGTGTACACCTTGATGAAGTCCGCACCGGCTGCATGCAATCGATCTACCGCTGCTTTCGCTTCCTCGGCGTTGCCGGCCACCGCCGATCCCGGCCAGATCGGTTTGGGCCCGTCGAGAATATGACCGGCGCCGATCATGCGTGGCCACGCCACCCCGCCATAATACTTCTGCTTCCAGGCCGCGATCGCGAACGGCGCGCCGTACATCTCGCGCACGCCGGTAACGCCGTTGGCCACGAACAACGGCGCAAAGAGAGCGTCGAGGCCGGGCCAGGCGGCGTGCACGTGCATGTCCCACAGGCCGGGAATCAAAAACTTGCCCGTGCCGTCGATGGCCTGTGTGCCGGCCGGCATTTTCACCGCCATACCGGTCGCGACCGTCGTGATGCGCCCGTTCTCCACCACCACCGTTTGATCGGCAATGGGTCTTCCGGCGCGAACGTCAATTACGGTTACATGCTGGAAAACAATAGCGGGGGTCTTCGACTGGGCGTGAGCAGTTACCGCTACCACGCACGTGGCCAACACGATCAAGAATGTGCGCATGAAAACCGTCCTCACGGATAGCGACGCTTGACGTCGGCAACCGAATCCTTCACCAGCTGCTCCAACACCTTCGTATCAACATCAGCGAGCTTCTTGATGTAGAGGCAGCTCTTGCCGTGCTTGTGCTTGCCGAGCCGGGCCATCAGTTTCGACTTCCCGAGAAGCTCCGGCGACAGATAGATGACGATGGCGTCTTTACGCGATGAGAAGCCAGCCACGCACATGTCGCCCTCGTGCCCGCTGTCATACTTGTAGTGAATTTTTCCAAAGCCGACGATGCTGGGTCCCCACATGACCGGTTTCTCTCTGGTCACCCGCGTCATCATCTTCGCCACGGCTTCGCAGTCCTTGCGTCGTTCGTCATTTGCGATCGTCGCGAGGTAGCCGGCTACGCTGGTCCGAGTGGGTCTGGTCTTGTTCTCGCTCATGATTTCTCCCTTGCCGAACGGCAACATCGGTGCGCGTTGCGATAGTATCAGAAGCCGGAGTGCTGTGGCTGCCCTGATTGGTCGCGGCCGCGTGCGCGATACCACTCAACATCCGTGCGAAAACGGAACGGTGAAGTGGAAAGAGCGCATACCAGTACAGGAGTCCGCGCAGACCCACGGGGTCGAACATCGCGGTCTGGCGGATCGTCGTTGCGGCGCCGTCGCCAGTCACTTCGAATTCCAGCCATGCGCGACCGGGCACTTTCATCTCCGCTGCCAGGCGCAGCCGGCGATCGGGCTCGAAGGCCTCCACGCGCCAGAAGTCGACCACGTCCCCCACTTTGAGCCGGGATGGATGCGGGCGCCCGCGCCGAAAACCAACGCCACCCAGGATCACATCGAGATAACCCCGTAAGCGCCACAACGAATTGAGCGCATACCATCCTGTCTCACCGCCGATACGCTCGATCGGCGCGAATGCGGCCGCGGGGGAAACATTCGTCGTCACCGACCGCGAATCCACCAGGCGCGCGCCGAACCGCACACCGCCCCACGTTTGCGGATCTCCCACGGACGACATGGCATTGGCCCAATAGGTCTCCGCGAACGCCTGGTCTTCATGCGCGAGTGCGCGTTGGATGGCAGCATCGATACCCATTGGTTGGATGTCGAAGACCGATCTCGCCGTGGGATCGTGCACAACGGTGGGATGAACGATACTCTCGATGAGCTTGCGACCAATTCTGGCGTAGAGCGGCGTCACCAGGCCGAGCCACAGGCTCGAAAGCCACGGCGTCAGCACCGGCACGGGCAGCATGCGGGGGCGCAGGCCCCGCTGGCGCGCATAGGCACGCATGATGTCCGCATAGCTCACCCGGTCCGCACCGCCGATTTCGTAAATGCGGTACTGCGCGACGGGCAGACGCAGCGCCGCCAGCATGTAGTCGAGGACGTCGTCGATGGCAATCGGTTGCGCCGTAACTGTCACCCATCGCGGCGTAATCATGACCGGCAGCCTCTCTACGAGAGAGCGGATCATTTCAAAAGAGAGACTCCCCGACCCGATGATGATGGAGGCCCGGAACTCGAGCACGGGCACGCCCGAATCGCGCAGAATTTCGCCCACTTCATGACGGCTGCGCAGGTGTGCAGAGAGTTCCTCTCTTTCACTCGCCAGGCCGCCGAGATAGATGATCCCTTCGACCCGTGCCGCTCTCGCTGCAGCCGCAAAATTGCGTGCACCCGCGCGATCCGCCGCTTCGAACGCATTGGAGCCCATCGAGTGCACGAGGTAGAAAGCGAACTGCACGCCTTCCATCGCAGCAGCGAGACTGGGGGGATCGAGTACGTCTCCCACCACCACTTCGACGGAGCCGCTGGTGCGGTGACGAAGCCCTTCGATGTTACGAGCCATGCACCGAACCCGGTAGCCACTCGCTTCCAACCGCCGCAACAGACGCCCGCCGACATAGCCTGTCGCGCCTGTCAGCAGAATGCGGGTTGTCTTGTTCGTGGTCACCACTTGCAATGCGCTACTTCTTCTTGATCGACTTCGCTTCGGCGTTGGTCCGGAGCTGCGGCCCGCCGGACGGTTGCTCCGTCGTCGCATTGGGCTCTGCGATACCTTGTCCGGTGGCCGCATTATAGCGCGGGACGAGCACAGGTGAAACACCTGCGACGGACTCCCCTTCGCGGCATTTCTCGGACGATGCCGACACCGCGCTTGGCGCGCCGATACGCATCGGCTACAGTGTCAGCACAGATAGATCGATCAACCATCACGTTTAAGGAGCACCAAGCATGGCTACTCGCAAGTCGAAAGAAAGCGTCTATCGCGTCATCGATGTCATCGGCACCAGCAAGAACTCGTGGGAAGACGCAGCGAAGAACGCGGTGCTCACGGCATCGGAGTCACTCCGCGACATTCGCGTTGCTGAAGTGCAAAAGCTCGACCTGAAAATCGAAGACGGCAAAGTGTCGTTCCGTGCCCGTCTTCAACTCTCGTTCAAATATGAGGGATGATTTGCGCAAGCGGATGCACGGATCGTCGTCACGTGGCGGCGGGCGAAGAGAATCCGCCATTGCACGTATTGCCCGTGCCCGTAACACGACGATAGTGATCGGCCCCACATGACCGATTTCCTTGGTCACCTGCATCACTGTCGGTCGCCCCTATTCCCTTTCACGGCTCGAAATTAGTAGCGCTGCGTGTATCGAGTGACGCGGGGAGCAGCCGTGCTCCCGATCTCGGGGCCTTCGCGCCTTGCCATGAGCCGGGTGATCCTATAGGGTGGGCGAGTGACACCCGAAGACCCCAATGCCGTTGCCGGCGTCCAGGTTCGCCTTGCGCGCGAAATGTCGTTGTTCTCCGTCACCATGATCGGTGTGGGAGCAATGATCGGTGCCGGCATTTTTGTGCTGACCGGTATCGCCGCCGGAATCGCGGGCCCCGGACTCATCCTCGTATTTCTTCTCAACGGCGTCGTCACACTCTTCACCGCGATGTCCTACGCCGAACTTGGCTCGTGTTTTCACGACGCGGGCGGCGGGTATCTGTGGATCAAGGAAGGTCTCCCGCAACCCAACGGCTTCCTGTCCGCACGCTACACAGTAGCCGAGGGAGTGGCCACGCTCGTGTACTGGCTCGTCCTCGTGCTTGCCTTCCAGATGCTGGGATGGGTGCTGGGACTGGTGGCCGTAACCAACTTTTTCGGCCAGGTGCTCGACTACCTGCCGCGCGTCCTCGTGGCCGTCGTGATAGCGCTGGTGGGGTTGGCGATCGGCACTCTGTTCGGCGGAGCGGTGCAGGTCGCGGCCGCCAACGCCGACCTTCCTGTGGCCCGGCCGCTAGGCCGGGTCGTAAAGTACGTCATCGCGTTTTTCGCGCTGGCTCTGGCTTTCGAACAACTCAATATCGCGAGCCGCCTCCTGACCACGACCTTTCTGATCGTTGTTGCTGCCGGCTGCTTCGGCGTGGCCCTCGCGTTCGGACTCGGGTGCAAGGATCTGGCCCGCGAAATGTTCGCCCGGTGGTTGTCGCAGCGCCGGGAAGCATCCGAATCGCAGCCGAGAAGCGCAGCCACTCCGCCGCGTAGCTGACCAACGGCTGCAAGCAGCAACGCGTCACGCGTAGAATGGGCTCGCGCGCTGGTGCTCCCAGTCCTCGGGCGTCGCCACCTCCGGATTGAGAAACTCGATCACGGCCGCAAATCCCAGGCTCGCCGGGTCGTGGCGGATGTAGTTGGGCGCCACCCCCAGCACCTTGAATCCACGATTGAGCTGGAAGGATAGCGTGGCGTCCGTGAGGCGCCCCGCGACGATCTCGCGCACATACGCCTCCGGCGACAGCGAGTCGTGGTGGCGGTGATAACCCTGCAGGCGCGCGCCAGCGCGGATGCGCAGGAGTCCAAGCCGGCGCATGAGGTCGTTGCGCGCCCGATACAGGAGCCTGCCCACTCCGCGCCCCTGGTAGTCGGGATCCACCATGACGTCGGCGGCGTAGAGCGTGCGCCCTCGTACCGGGTCATGATTGGTGAAGAAACCGTGGTCGGTGAAATCACGCCAGTTGGTCTCGAGCTCGTAGTCATTCCAGTAGACGATGAGCGAGGCGGCGTATCCCACCAGTCGTCCCGTTGCGTCCTCGACGACCACCATCTGGCCCTCCGGGAAAACACGCAGATGCGACGTGAATTGCGCAGCGGTCCACGCCACCGCGTCGGGATAGATCTTGAGCGCCAGCGCCGTCACCGCGTCGAAATCGCGGGGTTCAAGTTGCCTCACCGTGAACATGCGCCACCGGCCTACGAGACAGAAACCACTTCGACCAGCTTCTTCACTTCCGACGATGCCTGACTGTCGCGCAGGGGCAGCACCGTTCCCAGTTCCCGCGACTCGACGAGCGTTTTCAGATTCAACTCGCCGATCACCATGGTCTCCTGGTTGGCGATTCCTTCCGCCAGGATGCCGTCGCGCGAGAACGGGAAATCGCTGGGTGTCAGGATCGAGGCGACGCCGTAGTTGAGAGACACGGCGGGGACCATCGGCAATGATCCCACTGTCGATGAATGGATGACGTACATCTGGTTTTCAATCGCCCGCGCCTGGGCGCAGTAGCGCACACGCAGGAACCCGTGGCGATCATCGGTGCAGCTGGGCACCAGCAGGATGACCGCGCCTTCGCGCGCCGCGGTTCTTGCCAGCTCCGGAAACTCGACATCGTAGCAAATGGTGATCGCGATCCGCCCGAACTCGGTCTCGATGATGCGGAATTCGTTGCGCGGCTGCACAAACCATTCTTCCTTTTCGAACCGAGTCATGTGCACCTTGCACTGCGACGCGTGCGCGCCGCTCGGCCCGAAGAAGAAACACTCATTGTGGAGCGAATTTCCGTCCGCCCCGTAGGACGGGATGGTGCCGGCAGCAATGTAGAGCTTGTGCGTCTTTGCCAGCATTTCCATCAAATCGACGAAGCGCTCCCGCTGGCGGGCGAGGGTATGTATCTGCTCCCGGATGGGGCGGCGCACATCCTCCAGCGTGAGCAGCTGGAGGGTAAAATACTCGGGGAATACGAGCAGGTGGGTCTTGTAGTCGGCCGCCGTCTCGACGAGCCCGACGACCTGGTCACGAAATTGCTCGAAGCTCGTGATGGGCCGAATGAAGTACTGCAGGCTGGCAACTCGGATGCGCTCCACTTTTTCTCCTTCACGTGACCGAAACTCTCACGAGCGGCGTCGGTCAAGCGACGCCGCCGCGCGCACAATGCGAAGAGCAGGTGCGGGGCGAGTGGCGATCGTAACACGATATGGCGCCCACGCCGTAGTTTATCTGTCCGGAATGTTATCCGCGCGCGACACTCGCTCGATACCCCATCGCCTCGGCAACATGCTTCTCCATGATGGCCGCGCTTCCGTCGATATCGGCGATTGTTCGCGCCACCCGGACGACGTGTCCACGCGCGCGCGCCGAGAAGAGCAGCGCTCTCTGCGCGCGAACGAACAACGCCTCCGCCGCCGGCGCCATTGCACACAGCGATGAAAACATCCCCTCCGGGATGCGCGCGTTGCAATCGACGCCACTGCTGCCGACAAAGCGCTCTGCTTGCATCGCGCGCGCCACGCCGACCAGCTCGCGCATTCCCGCACTCGTCATCGGTGACGGCGTCATCGAGCTCCATGCATCAACGTCGACGGGGCGCACGCTCACATGAATGGCGATGCGGTCCAGAAGCGGCCCTGAAAGCTTCTCCGTGTAGCTCTCGACCTGCAGCGGTGAGCAGCGACATTGTTGCAACGACGAACCATGGAAACCGCACCGGCAGGGGTTCGTTGCCATTTTGCGGCTTCTTTAGGAGAAGGGGAGGGGGGGGTCGGTTGGCAACTTGAAGCCATTCATTCTCAAACACTTCCTTTCAACATGATCGCGGCGTTGAAATCGCGCTTTCGCCCAAATCGTGCTACTTGGCCTAGGCGCCTTGACGAAATGCGCGTCCCTTCCGGATGTCTCTCAAAGCACGCGTGGAGAAGGGCCGCTTGATCGTCGACGATCCTTCCGACTTCCCCGAAGACACGGAGCGCGGCGGCGGTTACTTCGACGCCGGCGGCTTGGGGTACAGGAACGCGAAGACGAGCCGCACCTGGTCCTCACCGGCCGTCGAAGGCCGCTCGACGTTGTGATAATAGTGCAGTCCCAGGCTCGCGGGTTGGCGGCCGATGGCGAGGACCTTGCTGACCCCGCCTCCCAGGGGCACCGTCCACTCCTCGCCGCTGGGAGCCGCCCAGTTGGCGGTGATGATCGGGACAAAGTTGAGCGACCATCCCCGTGAGAAGTTGTAATTGATGATGGGCTGGATCAGGGTCACATTAATCGCCGGCGTCGTCTCGCCGCCTGCGACGCGCCACAGGTGGTTCGCGAGCCCGCCGATCACCCATGGGCCGGTCATCTTCAGTGCCACTGCCGTAGGCCCGGCGGCAAACTGGCCCGTGGCAACGACGTCGTTGGTTGCCGTGGGGAACGAAAGCACCGGCCCGACACCCCAGATCATCGACCCCGGCTGTGCCGGCGTGAAGAAGAGCTGTGCCTGAAGATCGCCGAGACCGGAGGAGCGCGTTCCCGATCCCGTCGGGATGTTCATAATGGGTGCCACGAACCGCGCGATCACGTTGGTACTGCCATTAAGCGGCAACGGCAGCACGGGCTGGAAGTTGAGCACCTGCATAGTACGGTCGCCCAGCCCACCACCGGTGTACCAGTTGAACTGGAACGGAACCGTCGTGAGATCGGCGACGGGATTCTGCGTTTGTTTGGCGAGGTCGGTCTCGCCCCCGGATTGCTGTGCGAGTGCGGCTCTCAGCGGCATGACCAGGACGATCACAAAGAACAGCGCCCACTTGATTCCACTCATATTGCCTCCCTGTAGTTGAACGACTGGCACATTGGTGCGCAATGGTGCACGGTCGCGCGGCTTCACGGTTGCTCCAAGAGCGTCTGCACGTCGGCCGGCGTGGCCACTGCCCCGGTCAGCGCACGCTGGCCCGCGCCGGCGATGAACAGGAGGAACATGGGCTTGGCTGCTTCCTGTGACAGCGCAACAGCCCGCGCCTGCAGCTCGGCGACTTGCTTCGGATGCCCGGCGGCGAGATTCGTCTCCTCCTTCGGGTCCTGTGCAATGTTGAACAACTCCACCCGCTCGGGAAGCCACGTGCGCCAGACCAGCTTCCAATCGCCCTGGCGCAAGGCCGCGCGAAATGGCTCAATGGTGTAAACGACTTCCGCCCTTGGAGAAGGCGCACCGGTCGTCAATGTTGGCCACATGCTCAAGCCATCCAGGGGCTTACACAAGCTTGTGTTAGCGCCGGCCGCGTCAGCCAGCGTCGGGAGCATGTCCACGACATGCGCCATCTGATCCATGACGCCGGCGGGGATGTGCCCGGGCCAGTTCACGACCATCGGCACCCGATTGCCTCCTTCGTACGCGTCGCCCTTTCCGCCGCGCCAGGGGCCGTTGTCGGCCGGGAGATCTAACTTCGAAACGTCCGTCTCACCTGCGAACATCGCGTTGGTGAGACCACCGTTGTCGCTCTGGTAAATGATAATCGTGTTCTCGCGCATGCCCCTCTGCTCGAGCGCCTTGATCACTCGGTCGATCTGGTCGTCCATCGCCGAGATCATTGCGCAATAGGTTTGCCGCGTGGAGTCGGCAATCTTTGGATACCGCTTGAGGTATGAGGGCGGGACCTGATATGGCGAATGCGGTGCGGTGAACGCCAGATACAGGAATAGCGGCGTCTGCGGGTCGTGCTTCTTGATCAGACGTACGGCGTCATTGCCGACTAGCTCCGTAACGTAACCGTCCTCGAGCAACGGCTCACCATTCCGGTACCAGTCTCGCACGCCGCGCGTGCTTTGGGTGAAGTGGTCGTTTTCTCCCGTCATCATGCCGTACTGATAGTCGAAGCCGCGCTGGAGCGGCCAGTACTTGCGGTCGGCGTGCCCGAGGTGCCACTTGCCGACGATCGCCGTGTAGTACCCGGCCGCATGCAGCGCCTGCGGCAGGAGATACTCCGTGGTGTCGAGGCCGTAGCGCGCGGCGCTGGGAATGGCGCTCGTCTGGAGGCCATAGCGGAACGGATACCGACCCGTCATCAGCGCGGCGCGCGTCGCCGTGCAGAAGGCCTGCGCGTAAAACTGTTCGAACCGCATGCCGGTCGCCGCCAGGCGGTCAATGGTCGGCGTCTGGATGTCGGACCCGTGGTACCCCACGTCCTTCCATCCCTGATCATCCGCTATAATGTAGACGATGTTCGGACGCTGTGGCGTCTGCTGGGCGGCGGTGCGCGAGAAGGTTGCGCCAAGCACAAGGGCGGCCAGCGCCAGGGGCTTCGCCATGGTCATCGTGCAATCTCCTTTGCCGGGCTTCGTACTCCGGCGAGTTCGGGTGAAATTCATGCTGAGGGGTGATCGGTCATCGGTTCTTGGCAGGCGGTGCATATGGCCGTCTCAAGAGCGGCCAATAATGCCGTCTCATCCACAGGCTTCCTGAGGTACCCTGCCGCCCCCAGCTCGCGAATCCGCCGTGCTGCGCCGGGTTCATCATGGCCGGTGATGACGACGACCGGCACCCGCGTCCGCCGGAACGCGCACTCGGCCAGCACTTCATAGCCATTGACGCCGGGCATGTGCAGGTCCAGGACCACGCAATCCGGCACGTCAGTGGAAAGCGCGGTCAGCAGATCCGCACCGGTGACAAGCAGGCTGACGCGGAAGCCGTTCGCAGCGAGGAGTCGGCGAAGGGCTTTGCGCATCTCCGGCTCGTCATCAACGACGGCGATCATGGGTGCGAGCGTTGTCATGTCGGCCACAATGATCGCCTGTGACCGGCGCTGGCGCCATTATACCTTGGTTAAGTAGGCCCGATTCCAAGTCGTTCAGCAGCACGGACAAGATCGGCCAGCGACTGGACTTGCATTTTGTCCATCACGCGAGCGCGATGAATCTTGATGTTCTGCTCGCCCGTACCAAGATCCGCCGCGATCTGCTTGTTGAGCTTGCCAGCCACAACATGCTCCATGACCTCGCGCTCACGGGGCGTGAGCGAGGCAAAGCGGGCCGCGAGTGCAACATTGGCTTCAGCCAGCTGCAATGCCCCGTTGATCGCCCGGACCAGGACCTGCTCGTCCACCGGTTTGGTGAGAAAATCCGTGGCGCCCGCCTTGATGGCTTGAACGCTCATGGGAATGTCTCCCCGCCCGGTCAGGAATACGATCGGGGTATGCAGGCGTTCGTGCCTAAGCCGCTTCTGAAGCTCCAGTCCGTCGAGTTCCGGCATCGCCACGTCCAGTACCAGACACGCGACTTCCCCTGGACGCCATGCTTCCAGGAATCCTCGCACGGACGAGAAGCCGCGGACCTGGAACTCTTGCGCCCTCAGTAACCGGCTGAGCGCCGTGACCATTTCCGGCTCATCGTCCAGCAGGTACACGATACCGAGAGGGCAACTCATGGGCAGTGCGTGGCCTGGATCGCGGGGAGTTCGAAGTGGAAGACGGCGCCCCGATCCGGGTCAGGCTCGGCCCACAATCGGCCGTCGTGAGCTTTCGCGATGGAGCGGCAAATGGCCAGACCCATCCCGAGTCCCTGAGGCTTGGTGCTGAAGAACGGATTGAACAAGCGTTCGGTGTCTGAAGGTAATCCCACGCCCCGGTCGCGGACTGAAACGCGTACAGCATTCGCGTAACGCTCCGAGGTGAGATGCAGCGCTCTCGTGCCCGGAGCATTGAGGGCCATGGCATCGGTCGCGTTGCTCACGAGGTTGAGCAAGATCTGTTGGAGTTGCACGCGGTCTCCGTTGACCAGGGGTAAGTCGCTGGCCAGCTCACGGGTCACCACGACACCCCGCCCAATGAGGTCGGCACTAGCCAAGTGCAGCACCTCCTCGACGATCTCGGTGAGAGAAACCGACTGAAAGGAAACTTCACCGCGCTTGAGCAGGGCGCGCAGCCGCTGAATCACATCGCCGGCGCGCCGGTCGGCAGCCACGATGTCGGCAAGAATGTCGCGCACCTCTGCGACATCCGGCGGGTCGTGAGCCAGGAGATGCTGTGCGGCCTGGGCGTTGGACAGGATAATGCCAAGGGGCTGGTTGAGCTCATGTGCGAGCGAGCCGGACAGCTCGCTTACGGAGTGCACGCGCGTCAAGTGCGCCAGCTCCGATCGATGTTGCGCGGCTTCCAGTTCCACTCGCCGACGCTCCGTGATGTCGATCGAGATGCCCCGCATGCGCAATGGCTGCTTGTCGTCGTTGAATTCGATGCGCCCGCGCGCTGCGATCCAGAGCTCCGCACCTCCAGAGCGCACCACGCGGTATACGCTCTCGAAAGCGCCCCCGCCTCTCAACGCTTCCGCCACGGCCCGGCTGACCGACCCGCGGTCATCGGGATGGACCGACTCGAGGAATCGTCGGAAGTCCAGACGATCCATAGGGGAGAATCCGTAGAGCTCCCGGGCGATGTCGGTGGCGTAGATGTCGTCTCGCACCATGTCCCAAGTCCAAAGGCCCAGCCGAGCCGCGCCAGCCGCAAGTTCCATGTGATGTTCGTTCTCGCGCAGCGCAAGCGCAAGCCGTGCCGCACGCAGTACGTCGCGGCTTAACTCGTATCCCATGGCGAACACCATGATCAAGAAGATCGGACTGACGAGGTACGGTGCCGGCAGCACCTGCCAGCTCACCAGGGCCATCAGGGTACCGGCCACTAACACAAAAAACATCAGACTCCCGCCCACGATAGCGGCGCGCCGCCGGTCGACAGCTCCGCCCCGCCTCCACAAGGCGATCGTAGCGTCCGCGACGAAGGCGAGCAGCAGCAAGACGCTCAGCTGATTGAGCCACAACCAGCCACTGGGCGTACCCTCTGCAACGGAGATGGGAGCACCGAAGAACCCAACCTGCCGCAGGCCGGTGACCTCCCGGTAGAAGAGGTGGGGCGGACTGACTGAATTGAAGAGCAGACCGGCAAGTCGGACGCTCCAGGCCGCATGCGCAAGCCAGAGCCGTCCCGCCCGGAAGTGGAGTCGGACAAAGGCAAGAATGCAGACAAAGCCCACGAAGACCGGGACCAGCATCCAGCTCCGCATCGCAACGAAGCCCGCGGGCGTTTGCGCGCGCGTCATCGCCAGCTCAAAGGCGGCGATGCAAGCCACACACACGGCCAGCCCGGCAAAGGCCAAGTTGGCCCGGGTCTGCCGGTCCTTCAACCACACCAGCAGGTGCACCGCCGCGAGCGTGAGACAGGCCCCGGCGATCATGGGCCAGGCCACCATAACCCAGTTCATCTCTGGCCTCCGGTGATCACCGATCTCTGGCCAGCGGGCCTTGGCATTCGTCTCGGTAAAGGAATGTAGGGGTCACGGCCCCGTCTCTCAGAGGTG
>CAZULB010000023.1:0-30604 GCA_964621155.1 uncultured bacterium
GGTGATGGATCTTTCCACGGGGAAAAACATCCACGACACGCGCGAATGGATCGTGCGTAATTCGCCCGTCCCCATCGGTACCGTCCCCATCTACCAGGCACTGCAGAAAGTGGGCGGAAAGCCCGAAGACCTGACGTGGGAGATCTTCCGCGAGACTCTCATCGAGCAGGCCGAGCAGGGCGTCGACTACTTCACCATCCACGCCGGTGTCCTGTTGCGCTTCGTGCCGTGGACCGCGCAGCGGGCCACGGGCATTGTCTCACGCGGTGGGTCGATCATGGCGGCGTGGTGCCTGGCGCATCACCGCGAGAGCTTCCTGTACACGCACTTCGACGAAATCTGCGAAATCATGCAGGCGTACGACGTCTCGTTCTCGCTGGGCGACGGATTGCGCCCGGGATCGATCGCGGACGCCAACGACCGCGCGCAGCTGGGCGAGCTCCAGACCATCGGCGAGCTCACCGCGAAAGCGTGGCAGCACGACTGCCAGGTGATGATCGAAGGCCCGGGCCACGTGCCCATGCACCTCATCAAGGAGAACATGGAGCTCGAGCTCGAGCATTGCCACGAAGCTCCCTTCTACACCCTCGGGCCGCTCACGACGGACATCGCGCCCGGCTACGATCACATCACCAGCGCCATCGGCGCGGCCATGATTGGATGGAACGGTTGCGCGCTCCTGTGCTACGTGACGCCGAAGGAACACCTCGGCCTTCCCGATCGCGACGACGTGAAGCAAGGCGTCATCGCGTACAAGATTGCCGCGCACGCCGCCGATCTCGCCAAGGGCTTCCCCGGCGCGCAACAGTGGGACAACGCGCTGTCAAAGGCACGGTTCGAATTCCGCTGGGAAGACCAGTTCAACCTGGCACTCGACCCGGAGACCGCGCGCGCCTTCCACGACGAGACGCTCCCCAAGGACAGCATGAAGACCGCGCATTTCTGTTCCATGTGCGGCCCGCACTTTTGCTCGATGAAAATCACCGAGGACGTGCGCGAGTACGCGCGCGAACACGGCATCGAGGAAGACACCGCGATCGAGAGCGGTCTCGACGAAAAGGCCAAAGAGTTCCGCGCAGGAGGGTCATCTCTTTACAAATAGAATGCGTTTATCATACGGCTCCTGCGAGTGGTTAGTTGACGTTTTTGGCAACGAAACGGAAACTGCCGCGCCCCTGCTGTTAAATCGCTTCCTCGGAAGCTCCGATAACATTCCTGAAGTTCAACGTATAGGAGGCCCCCTATGAGTACGTTGCGCATCCGGGTATTGCTTGCCGCCGTCGCTATTGCGGTGTCGTGTTCGAGCGGCGGCGGAGACCCAACCACCCCCGAGCCGGATGGACCGAGCCAGGCGTCCGCAACCATTCACCCCACCGGCGGATCGGTCACCATCAAGAACGCGGATGGTGTGACCATGACACTGGATTTTCCCGACGGCGCCCTTTCAACTCCCACCAAGGTGTCTCTTACGGAGATAGATGGCGACGCTGGAACCATCGCCCGTTTCCGTCTCGATCCACCGTTGCTTCAGTTGGATCACCCGCTTTCTCTCACCATAAATATTCCCGACGGCAGAGCGGTGACCAGTAAAACGGGCCTCGCGTTTCACAACAGCGAGGGCCTGATTCCAATCGACGCGGAAATCGATATCACAAACAAGACCGTCAGAGCATCATTGCGTCATTTGGGATCGGAAGAGGCCTTGAGAGCGGCTCGATCAAGTCCGGCACTGCCCAATGAAGGTCTTTTCACCGATTTGGAGCTACGAAACTTCAGCTGCCAACAAGCTCAGGAAGCCCTTACGCTTGCGATTCTTCGTGCCCAATCACTCCAAAGCGAGGCGATGCCTCCCGATCTAGCATCGGATCTGATCCACTTGCTCGAGTTCGACGTGTTGAATGAATGTTCGGAACTTGCAGATTCCATAGAAGCAGCGAGCGTGATCTTCAGACGAATCGCCTGCGAGCAGGCCCGGACCACCCAGGCCAATGCGCAGCTCGCCGTGGTAACGACCGCTGAGGAAATGAAGCAAGCCGTTCAGGGCCTGCTTTCCGCGGACGCTCTCGCGCGAAAAACGGCGGCCAACTGCGACGTTTCCAATGAGGAACTGGAACAGACGATGGAGGAGAAGTTCAACGAGTTCCTTGACGCATACTCTGCGCGCATACGGGAGACCGATTTCAAGCCAACCCTGCAGAACTGGTTGGCATTGTGGAATGAAGTTGCTCCGACGTTCACGCTAGCAGCTCAAGCATCCGAACTGGGGCTGGAAAATGTTCGGTTCAGAATTGATCACGCCGTATTTCCCCTTCTTTTTGACCGGATGCGAGATGTTGCCAATGCCGCATGCGCTAGCGGGAACAATTCTTTGCTTTTTGACTTGGTCGTGGGCGGAAACAACATACCGAAGGGGTTCCGCGTTGCCCCCGCGGAATTTGAGCTGGGTGCATTGCCCGTGGCGGATCTGAGACGGGACCTTCAGCGTTGCGGTTCTACCGTATTCGTGGAGAGCGTTAACGAAGGAAACACCGTCATCGATTCCGTTACGGTCAGCAGTGCAAAGACGAGCGCCACCCTCAAGATTGCAGGTCTTGGCTCGGTCGTAATCCACACCAACATCCCGACATTCGCGTGTGGAGGCGGATTCATCTCCCGCCCGCCAATAAAAGTGCGCCTCGAAGCGCCCGGAAAGCGCTCCGTGTTATCAAATCCGATATCAGGCACGCTAGAAATAACAATTTCCGATGCCCTTACCGCCCTTGACATCAAGGACGGCGATGCAGCTGGATTCGACATTGTAGTCGTTCGTGACGGCTCTCCCTGCGACATAGCGGAAATCCCAGGGACTTTCGACCTTTATCGTGTGCACATGACGGGGGCTCAAATCGAACTGAACATGCGCGTTAGAGAATACTTTGCCATTGTGGGCAATCAGTCCGTGTTCAGCAGCAACCCGGCGGTAAGCGCGGAGGTGACCGTGGGCCAACACTTCGCACATGCCAGCAATCTCACCTGCATTGCCCAAAATCCGGAAAGCCAGCTTCCCGATTCACGCGCCAACTTTGCACTTGTAATGCAGGCAATTAATGTTCCGCCAGGAGTGGATACAGTGCCGGTGAAGTTCCACATCAGCGGCCAGGGCGCTGCAGGCCTTACCTTTGTCCGGTTTGACACATTTGGTCTCGGTGATCCGGAGCATCGATCCTTGAATTCAAGTTTCGATTTCGATCAGACTTTCGTTGTAAATCTAAAACGGTCCCAATTCTTCGGAAAAACCGTGTTTGCCGAAGCCTCGACGAGGGCTGGAAACTGTAGGATTAAGGCAGAGCTCCTTGGTATTGACCTCCCAGCACTGCAAGTCTCCCAAGAATCTCGAAGATGAAGCTTCAGATGATTCTGCGTTGAGCTCTCGCCTTCAAAACGGCTGCGCGTTGCATTGACGCGCAGCCGTTTTCTATTTCTTGTTTTCCGCGTCCGGACTCCACTCGACATTTTCGAGTGGAACCGCCTTCCATGCTTCCCCGGCTGGAAGTACGGCGCCGATGATCGCACCGGTGAAAACGTGCTTCCGTCTCGGGCCGTGCTGGGCCGCCACATCGAATTCTTTGACGAGATCACGATGCACCACCTGCCGGCTGCCGTCGGCCAGCACGACGGTGAGATTTTCGCAATTCGATCCCGTCACCGAGCCGACGAATTTCCCGCGTAACGGTTCCGGGACTCGCCCCGGATCCCACACGGTTTCGATGCGAACCCGATCCGCCCGAGTTATGACTACGGGATGCGCAGTTCCATGTTGAGTCGCGGGTCCCCGGTCCGCGATGAATCACACTGGCGGATATCGCGGGCATTCCCACGATGAACGTCACCGCGGCAAAACATGAAATGTACAGGCGCAATTTCATCGCACACCTCGAGGTTCCGGACTCCACGCGACGCCCTCGAGCGGCACGGCCTGCCAGCTCTTTCCCGCCGGAAGCAGACGGCCGGCGCCGGGCCTGGAGATCAGGCAGACCCCGGCCTTCATCCGGAACCACCCCCGACCGGGCCAAAGGTTGGCAAAAATTCCGTGTGCCGGAACGCACGCTGGTGGGTCTCACGGTGGACAGCGAGTGCCACCTTTCGCCCGGAGGACCCTCATGCGCGCGCCGCAACGCCTTTTTTCCCTGTTTGTCGGTCTGCTCCTTATAGCCTGCTCGAGTGACGACGGCACCGGTCCAGAGCCCGGTGGCTCTCTCCCGGCCGAGGCTTCAGCCACGATTCAGCCCAAGGGCGGGTCGCTGGCGGTCGAAGCTGAAAACGGCATGCAGCTCCGGGTCACGTTCCCGTCCCTGGCCGTGACCTCGCCGACCCTCGTCACCCTGCGGGCGATCGATCCGCCGGCCGGCATCCGCGCGCGCTTCGCCATCGAACCGGCCGGGCTCGATCTGACCGCTCCCGCCACCTTCCGGATCACCTACCCGGACGGAAAAACGCCGGGCGCCCACGACGGCATCGTGTTCACGAGCGGCGAGCCGGTGCACATTCCCACCACGGTGGACGCGGCGAAGGGCACGCTCACGGTGACGCTCTACCATCTTGGCTTCGATCTTCCCGCGCCGGTCACGACGGCAAGCGCATCTCTGGCGCCCATGAGCACCAACGAGTTCATCGACGTGGATGCATTCGAGTGTGATTTCATCCGCGAGTCGCTCGACAATCAGATTCTGCGCGCGCAGGCGTTCGTCGGGGCTTTTCCACCCGACCTGGCGACTCCGCTCATCCAGGAATACAAGGCGGCGCTCCTCGCCTGCCTTTCCCCGGACTCGGTCGCAGCCGCCTCGGCGATTCTCAACGAATATGCGTGCAGCAACGTAAATTCGGCGGATGCCCAGGCATCCACGTCGGTAATCAATACCGCCGACGACCTGGAGCGGGCACTCGGAGTTCTGGTGGCGGCGGAGGGAATCTCCGAAGTCGTGGGCTCATCGTGCAGCGTGCAGACCGAGTCGATCGACCTGGTGTTCGACAAGTTCATTACGGCCTACCACGACCGCATCACGTCACCCAGCTTCACCCGCAGCGTTTCCAATTGGGACAGCCTGTGGCGAGAGCTGCAGACGGTGCTCCGGGTGCAGGCGCTCGCCGACGAGTTCGAGGTGTTCCGCGCGCAACAGCGCATCAAGGAAACATTGTTTCCCGCGCTGTACGGAATCGTGCGTGAAGTCGCCGGTACGGCGTGCGAAGAGGATGAGGAGAACTCCTTCCTGCTGGACCTCCTGCAGGGCGGTCATCCGCTCGGCCATCCCATGACGGGAATACCGCAGTTTCCGGACTTCACCGGATTCACGCAATCCGAACTGGTCGATGAGATTCTCACGTGCGGCTCGACATTCACGGCGGAAGCGAGAGCCACCACGAACGAGCTGCTCGGCACCAGTGTGATCGCTACCGGAGACGAAGGCACGGTGCGCGCACCCAACCCCGGCAAAGTGGTCATCATCGACAACACGCTCGGCCAGACGTGCAACGGAATCGTCTCGCGCACACCCATTCGCGTGCGCGCCGAGCGGCCGGGACAACTGCCCGTGGTTCAGCTCGCCAACCTGTCGGGCTCACTCTCGGTGAACATTCAAACCGTGATCGCATCGTTGCCGGAGCCGGTGGGAGGACCCGCCACCAACTTCGACCTCGTCGTCGAACGCGACCGCAACGTGTGCGGGATCGGCGAAACCGGTGTGATCGAGCTGGCGCGCATTCACGTCAATGCGGAAGGCTTCAGCGGAGCGATGGAGGGCACCTGGACCGGTGGCTGCACGAGCGGCGCGGTAAACGGGACCTTCTCCATCACGATCGCCAGCAACGGCGAAGTCACCGGCGGATTCGATGGCAGTGCAACGGGCGAGATCCTCGGGACCGTCAGCGCCAACGGCACCTTTGACGCCACCGCAAACGGGACCGCGGGTGGATGCTCGTGGCAGGGCAACCTCAATCTCGACAGCGGAGCTGTGAGCGTATCGGGTTCGTGGACGTGCGGCGCAGACTGCAGCGGCAACTTTGCCGGCAATGGTTCGGCGGCAGTGGCAAGGCGCTGAAAACTGATTGAAGGCAGTGCGACAGGGCGCATTTTTCGCTCCCGCGCCGGCCGCGCTGACAAAGAAAACGGGCTGTGCGTACCCGAACCCGCACAGCCCGTTTTTCTTTTTGCGCCCCGAGCGATGTGGCGTCCGTTTTCCTATTCGTCCTCGACGGTGAGAAGTCCGCGCAGTGCTTTCTTTGCGGCCGGCGTACCGATCGATCCCAGCGCGGAGACCGCTTCGCGTCGTACCTGCGCATTGGTGTCCGACTTGGCGACGCGCGCCAGAATGTTGACCGATTCATCACTCTCGATGTCGGCCAGCGCGCGCACGATCATCCGGCGCTGATTCGGATCCTTCTCGTTCTTGATCATCTCGCCCAGCACGGCGACGGAGCCGCCCAGATTGGCCGACGTATCCAGCGCCGCGCGGCGCACGCTGTCGAAGGGCGACTTGCGGTACACGTCGAGCAGAAAGCCGTCCTTGTCACTTTCCCACATGTCGCCCAGCGCGTAGACGGCCGTGCGCGCCAGCTCTTCGTCCTTGGGATCAAGGGCGGCACTCTTCAGCATGCCCTCGGCCCTGGGACCACCGCGCTCGGCCAGCGAGAAGAACGCCGCCTTCCTCACTTCTTCGTCGCCCGATGACTTCACCACTTCGCTGAGGACATCCTCGACGGTGGGGTCGTCCACTTCGGCGAGTGCGTACACCGCGGCGCGACGCAGGTCCTTCTCCTGATCGGTGCTTCCCTTCGACAGGGCCAGCGTCTTCAGCTCCGGCACGATATCGACGTCATCGCGTTCGACCAGCGCATACAACGCGGCGCGCCTGATATCGAAACTGTTCGACGTCTTCAAGAGCGACTTGAGAGCCGTCACCGCCGCCGGGTCGTCAACCTCGGCGATGGCGTACGTTGCGGCGGTGCGGATGTCCTTGTCGGAATCGTTGAGCGCGGCGTCACTCAGCACTTTAATGACATCGGGACGGTCCACTTCCGCGATGGCGTAGAGCACATGGCGGCGGATGTCGGGATCCTTTTCCGTCTTCATGATGCCGACGAGAGTATCGATCACCCTGGGATTGTCGTTCTGCTCCGAAATGGCGTAGATCGCGTGCCGCCGCACATCGGCGTCGGGATCGGTCTTGGCCACGTCGATCAGCGTATCCATCACGCTGGGATCGTCGGACTCGGTGAGCACGTAGAGCACCTTGCGGCGCAGTTCCGGGTCCTTCGACGTCTTGAGCTCCTGGTGAATCGAATCCAGCGCCAGCTTTATCTCGGCTTCATCCCCGCTCTGCATGAGCGCGTAGATCACTTGCAGCTTGAACTCGCCCGAATCATCGGCGCTGTAGGTATCATGGTACTTTTCGATAACCACCTTGCCGCGCGGGTCACCGGCCCTGGCGAGCTTCTTCGCCACCTTGACGTACTCGGCGCGCGCATCGTCCGACCAGTTGCCGTCCGGATACTGGGTGAGAAACGTCTGGTAACAGTCGAATGAACGGCCGAGATCGCGCGAAGCGCGCTGCAGCGCGTAACAGCGCCAGAACGACACTTCCTCGGCGTTGGCGCTCTTCGCGTACTTCTTGAGAAACTGCATCGAGCCCTCGTACGCCTGCTGGTACTGCCCGTCGTAGATCATGTTCTTGATCTGGTCGTACGCGCCGCGCTCGGTGTTGGGCACCGCCGCGGGGGCGGGTGTGCCGGGCGTCGCGGGAGTCGCCGGAGCCGGCGGCGCCGGCGCCGCCTTCGGTGTCTTCGGAGTGTTACCGGCCCATGCGGACGCTGTGATGCACAGCGCCAGCGTCGTGACCATCATGACAATTGTGCGATGCTGCTTCATGGCTGTCTCCCTGGGGGTTGACTTCAATCGATCGCCCCGTCGCGCGTTGACGTCTTTTTCTTCGTGGTGCTTTCTTCGCGCATCTGCTCGACGTCGATCTTCATTAAGACGCCCTCGCGGTCGACGCGGTTGCGAATGATTTCAACGGCCTTCTGGTCATTCTTGCTCTCCAGGTTTGCAATCTCGCGCAGCACCAGCTGCAACTCGGTCACGAGCTCGCGCATGCGGCGATTGTCGTTGCCGGGCAGCTCATCACGCAACGAGGACGCTTCGCGCACCAGCGCCTTCGCGCGCACCTGCTGCGCGCGGTAGTCGCCTTCCGCGGCGTGCGTAGTGTCGGGCGTGGAATTGACCAGCTCCAGCAGGAGCACCTGCGAGCGATCGATATAATCACGCGCGCGCATGTCGACGGATGCGAGTTGCACGTTGCCGGCGGGCGGCCGCTTCTCGCTCGCGCGTGCCGGCCCATCGATGGGGCCACGCAGCGAATCGTGGGTGGCGACGTTTTCGTCCCGCGCAAGGCGCATGGAGTCCGGGTTCAACAAGGCGCTCGTCTCCGGTTGCGAGTGGTTGCGCGCCACGTCGATTCCGGGCCCGGCACCATTGTTCATGGTGGAACGGCCCAGCCAGACACCCGCGGCAAGCACGGCAACGGCGGCGGCCACACGGTATCCCCACGACACATAGGACCGCCGCCGCGCCGTGATGCGCGCGTTATCCACCAGGGTCGACTCGCGCTCCATGCGCGCTTCGAGCCGGGCATAGTATTGCTTCCAGTACTCGTCCCCCGGATCGGGGCGCCGGCGCTCGTTCATGGCGGCGGCGGTGGCCCGCATGGCTTCGTACAACGACGCGCACTCCGCGCAACCCGACACATGGCTTTCGAGCTCGCGCGCGTTCGCCGCGTCGAGTTCGCCGTACAACGCCTCAACCATGTGTTGCTGTGCGTGTTCGTGGGTCATGCCAGCTCACCCGCCTCCCCCTCATACTGAGAAAGACGGTCGCGCAGCTTGCGGATGGAGCGAAAGAGCATGCTCTTCACGGTGCCTTCCGCGAGCGACAACGCCGATGAAATATCCTTGATGGGCATGTCGTGGTAGTGACGCATGACAAACACGGTGCGCTCCTGCGCGCTCAAGACATCCAGCGCCGCGTCGACATCCGCGCGCACCTGCGCCGAGTGCGTCACCCGGTCGGGACCGGCGGTCGGCGCCGGCATGTCGACCGGGTGATCGGCACCCGACTCTCCTTCGCGCGGCGCGTCCAGGCTGACCAGGTGCACCGGCTTCTTTCGCTTGGAATCCAGAAACGTGTTCATCGTGATCCGATACAGCCAGCTGCCAGGTTTTGCATCCGAGCGAAAGGTTCCAATCGCGCGGTGCACCTTGATAAAGACTTCCTGCGAGAGGTCCTCGGCGTCGTGATGATTGCCGCACAGGTCGAACGCGAGCCCGTAGACGTCGCGCTGATAGTGACGGACGAATTCCCGGAACGCGGTCGTCTCCCCCGCCTGTATGCGTCGTACCAGTTCGTTCTCGTCCTGCATTCGCGCCGACCCCGCCAGACCAAGGACTTCATGTCACACACACCTCCCGGCCCCACAACCCGGGCGCGGTCAGTCTGCCTGCCTCTTGCCGTCTTCACCGTCGCGCCGGATCTGGATACTACCATTGACGGTGTTCAGGTCGACTTTCATCGTCCCCTTGCCGATGGTTCCCTGCATCGAGGTTCCGCTGAACCTGGTGGCGTCGACGTCGAGGCCTTCAACCGCCGTGATATCGCCGTGGAGGGTGCCGGCCTGGATGCGGGCATCGAACTTCCGGGGCAGAATCAGGTTCACATCGCCGTTGACGGCGTTCATGCGAATCGAGTTGATGTCGCTCGTCGCCCACAGCTCGACTTCGCCGTTCACGGTCGAGAGCACGACGTCGCCGCCGAGCTTTCGGCCCGACACTTCGCCGTTCACCGACGACGCTTCGACATCACCCTCGATGCCGGTGATCTCGATGTCGCCGTTGACGAACTCAATACGATCGACCTCGGTGCCCGCCGGAACGTGCAGAGTAAAGTCGACGGTGCCAGTCTGGTTCCAGTCATCGCGCTCATGCTTGTACTCAACGCGCACGCTTACGCGCTCGCCGCTCTTCTCGCAGATGACATGCACGTTGTCGAGGTCGTCCTGATTCCTGGCGCTCTTCACGGCGGTGAGCTCGATGGTGTTCTTGCTCCAGGCTTCGAGGGTGAGATCCCCGTTGACGTTCTTGATGCTCAGGCGCGGGTGAGCGCCGGTGTCGTAGACCTGGTTGATCGTTTCGCTCACTCTGGCCGGGGCGCTGCGGGTGACGGTTGTCGCCAGCACGAGAACCGCCGGGGCAATCGCGATCCATCGAAGTGCTTTCATGCTTGTCCTCCTGGTATCGGGACCCGTGATGCACGAGCCGCCACAGGGATGAGACGGACCAATCGGGCAAAAGGTTTACGCCGTTTTGAGCGATTTGACAGCGCCGCGTCGGTTCCCTTAGAGTCGCCGTCCCGGACCCGACGGAGGCAGCACCGCAACAGGCGAATGCCCAACCGTTTATACCGATCCTTTCCACCCAAGCGAGAACTGCCCATGCGCTCGATCCAGACCGCGTGTTTGTCTCTTTCCCTGCTGGCCGGAACGGCCATCTGCGCTCTGGCGCAGGTCGACCCCCAGGCCATGCACGTCTCCCCCAATCCCGGCGCCGGCAGTTATGACGCCCCCTTCTGGCCCGGGGGCACCTACCGGGACGACGTCAAGTCGCCCGACGAAGTGCTTGGATATGCGGTGGGTGCCAAACCGGCGCCGCATGCGGACCTGCTCAAGTATTTCGAGTATCTCGACCAGTTTCCCAACGCGGAACTGCGCAGCTACGGGGAAACCTATGAGGGGCGCAAGCTGGTCTATTTGATCATTGCGTCTGACGCCAATGCGGGACGCCTGGAAGAGATTCGCAGCGACTGCTTGAAACTGGCCGACCCGCGCCTGCTCGGAGGTGCCGATCCCAGGAAGATTATCGACAACCTGCCTGCAGTGGCGTGGATGGCGTATGGAATCCACGGCGATGAGCTCTCGAGCTGCGACGCCGCGCTCGAGCTGGCCTATCAGTTGACGGCCGGCACCGATGCCGCCACCCGACAGATTCTGGACAACTGCGTCGTCGTCATCGATCCGTCCGAGAATCCCGACGGGCGCTCGCGCTGGATCACGCAGCTCACCGCGTGGAACAGTGTCACGCCCAGCCACGATATCCAGAGCATGAGCCACACCGGCATGTGGCCCTACGGTCGCACCAACCATTACCTGTTCGATCTCAATCGCGACTGGTTTGCGCAGGTGCACCCGGAGACGCGCGGCAAGACCAAAGCCATCATGGATTGGATGCCGCACTACGTGCTCGATTGCCACGAAATGGGGCCGCTCGACCAGTACCTGCTGTCGCCGCCGCGCGAGCCCTTCAATCCCTATATGACGAGCTACATCCACAAGTGGTGGGACCGCGTGGCGAAGTCGCACGCAGCCGCATTCGACAAGTTCGGCTGGAGCTACTACACGCGCGAATGGAACGAAGAAATCTACCCGGGCTATGGAAGCTCGTACGGAATCTATCTCGGGGCGATCGGAATGCTCTTCGAGCAGGCGGGCGTCGATGGCTCGCAGGTCAAGCGCCCCGACGGCACCATCATGACCTACCGTGAAACGGTGCACCACCAGTTCATCGGATCGATGGCGAACCTCAGCGCGGTCGCGACCGGCCGCCGGGAACTGCTCTCGGACTACGTGGCGGAAAAGCAGGCCAACCTGCGCGCCAGGGCTGCATCTTTCGTGCTCGTGCGCGGCGAGAATCAGACGCGGCTGGATCGTCTCGTCGAGAAACTCGAGGCGCAGCACATTGAAGTGCAGCGCACCACCCGGGAAACCACGTTGGCGCGCGCACTGTCGTGGGATGGCACGGAAGCGAAGAACGTGAAGATTCCTGCCGGCAGCGCGATCGTGCGCACCAATCAGCCTCTCAAGCAGCTGATCGAAGCCATTCTTACCTTCGATGTACGCATCCCGACCGCGTTTTTGAAGACCGAGAAGAAGGAAATTCTGGCGCACGACGACTCGCGGCTTTACGACGCGACCGGTTGGTCGATGCCGCTGGCATACGGCATCGACGCCTATCGCGTCGACGGCGTGCCCGGCGTTTCCACCGAGAACTACACGCTCGCGCCGCGCAAAGGTTCTCTCGCCAACGACAAGGCGACGGTCGGTTTTGCCTTCGACGGCAGCGACGACCGCGCTTACGAATTGCTGGCGCGGTTGTTCGAGCGCAATGTGAACGTGTGGTGCGCGAAAAAACCCTTCCACGCTGGAAAGAGCGACATGCCGCGCGGCAGCTTTCTCATCCGCCGCGCCGGCAACAACGCGATCGACGTCGACATGTTGCGCACGCTTGCGGAAACCGCCGGCGTCGATCTGATCGGCGTGAACGACGGCCTCGCCAACGGCGCCTACGCGGACCTGGGCGGCAACGAGTTCGTACTGCTCAAGGCGCCCCGCATCGCCGTCATCGCGGGCACACGCATCAACGGCAACAACTACGGCGCCCTCTGGCACCTGGTCGACAGCCGCCTGCGCATGCGTATGTCGACCCTCGATATCGTGAACGTCGACGGCGCCGATCTCACCAAGTACAACGTGATCGTGCTGCCCGACGGGAGCGTTCCGGCTTACAAGGGCGGCCTCGGCGACGGCGGCATCGACAACCTCAAGGCTTTCGCGAAGTCCGGAGGCACCCTGATCGGCGAAGGTGGCGGCGCCGCCTTCCTGGCCGATTCATCGGTTGCCATCTCTTCGGCGCGCAACCGCACCCAGGTGCTGAAGGACATCGAGAAGTACACGCGCGCCGTGACGCTCTCGCGCACCGCATTCACACCCGAGGTCGACAGCCTCTCGGTGTGGGGCGTCCCGGTGTCGAACGCAAAAGAAGACAAGAAGGACAAGGACAAGGACAAGTCCGCGGAGAAGACCGACTCGCCCGACGCGGACACGGTCAAGCGCGACGATGAAATCGCGCGCAAACTCTACCCCCACGGCGCGATCGTCGCCGTCGACGTGAACACCGAACACTGGCTCGGCTATGGTTGCAACAGCGTCGTGCCCGCCATCCTCAACTCTCCGCTGGCACTGGTGACGGAGAACGTGGAAGTTCCGGCTCGCCTCGCGCCGGCGCAGCGGCTGCGCCTCTCCGGTCTCATGTGGGAGGAAGCCCGCGCGCGTTGGGGACAGACGGTCTATGCGGCACGCGACGGCTACGGAAGCGGCCAGGCCATCGTCTTCGCCGCCATTCCCAACTTCCGCGGGTACTACCACGGCGCCGAGCGCCTGCTCTTGAACGCGCTCTTCCTGGGACCGGGCTTCGGTACCGCGGCGCGGGTTGACTGGTAACGATCGCATGCGCCTCCGGGGCCCGGGTCATGTATGGCGGCCGTGGCCCCGGGAACGGCGAATGTTGTATAATCAGTTGCTACCGCCCCGAAAGGCATTGTTCCGCATGCAGTACCTTCGTGTTCTCAGTGCGTCCTTTCTCGCTCTGACCCTGGCCGCGGGCTCAGCCACGCAGTCAGTCGCTCAGGCGCCCGCAGCGGCGCCCCAGCAGCAGCAGCAAGTTGCCCGGCTTCAGAACTTCGGCACCATGGTGGCATTCATGAATCTGGCCGCCGGCGCGGTGCGTCTGGTAGTGGTGCTGGATCCGACATCGGAAGGGGCTGACGCCGCCCTGACTGCGGTCAAGTCCGTGCTCGAGACCATTCCCAGCAAACGGCTGCGCGCCTTCGTGGTGTGGAGCGCGGTTACCGCCGAAGGCACCGAGCTGCGCGCGCTCGCGCGTTCCAACCAGGTGCACGATCGCCGCCTGGTTTACTTCTTCGACCCCGAGGGCGTCGTGTCCGCCGCCTTCCGCGGCGTGGTAGGTTCGGGCGAACTGCCCGCCACCGAGGTTGTTCTTCTCTACGACACCGACGCCCACCTGGCCATGAGTCCTCCGGCGCCCGCCATGTGGATGAGCGCCAACCGTGACATCAAGGGCGAAACACTCGATGCAAAACAGCTGAGCGCGCACGCCGGCGAAATGGTGCGCCGCGTCGAAGAGAAGGTCATCGATGGCACGCAGCCGAAGCACTAGCCGCAAAGAGCATCTTCTCTTTGCCACGATACTTTGCCTCGCGTTGCTCGCCCCGCGCGCGTTCGCGGCGTTCGGCGACATCACGCTGGTCGGTCATCTCACCCTGCCCGGGGCCCCGCGCGTCACCAACGTCTGGGGCTACTACGACTACGTGACGCACAAGGAGTACGCGCTCGTCGGCGACGACAAGGGCGGCTTTTTCATCGTCAATGTCACGGATCCCTCCAACCCCGTGCTGGTAACCAAGGCCACCGGCGTTCCGGGCCGCGACATCAAACCCTTCGGACACTACGCCTACGCCTGCAACGGCAGCGGCAGCGGTATTGAGTCACGCGTGATTGACATCGCCAATCCCGCCGTGCCGGTGGTGCTCCCCGACAAGTTTCGCTCCTCGCACACCATTACCATTTCGCCGCGCGGCAACCTCTACGCGGAGTACGTCGGCATCACCATCTACGACCTCGTCAACGACCCCGAGCACCCGGATTCGCTCTACAAGATCACCAACTTTGGGCACGACTCCACCTGGCGTCACAATGTGCTGTACGATTTCAACTGGAACACGCTCAATATCTGGAACGTGGCCAACCCGGCTGCGCCGGTTCTGATCGGGAGCAACGACGACCCGACCATCCAGTCGTACCACAGCGGCGACGAGTCCAAGGACGGGCACTACCTTTACGTGTGTGACGAGCTTGCCATCACGCCCACGCCCGACATCGTGATTTTCAACATCACCAATCCGGCCAATCCGCAGCGCGTGAACTACATCAGCGACGCCACCTCAAGGGTGCACCAGCTCTACGTGTCGGGAAACCTGATGTTCGTCGGCTATTACACGGCCGGTTTCAAGGTGTTTGACATTACCAACCCGGCGGCACCCGTTCTCGCCGACACGTACGACACTTCTCCGTACCAGAGCGAGACCGACGCTGATGTGTACAACGGCGCGTGGAACGCCTATCCGTTTGCCCCCTCGGGTATCGTCTACGTATCGGATCACCCGACGGGCCTGTACCTGTTCTCCGTCGAAGGCTTCACGGGTACGATCACCCGCGTGGGTGACGTCAGGCAGAAGTCATTTACACTCGCGCAGAACCATCCCAATCCGTTCAATCCATCGACGACGATCTCATTCGAGCTCGCGGAGCGCAGCCACACGCGGCTCCAGATCTACGACGTCAATGGCCAGCGTGTGGCCACGCTCGCCGACGGGGAGTTGCCGGCAGGGTCCCACCAGGTGGCATGGGACGGTACCGATGCGCGCGGCGCGCGCGTTGCGTCGGGCGTGTACTATTACCGGCTCGACGCCGGCGGCCAGACGGCTACCAAGCAGATGGTGCTTCTCAAGTAAGTACCGACCCTGTATCCTCCCGCCCCATGATTGAAGTCCGCAACGTCTCCAAGACGTTCAAGCTCTCCCGTCAACAGAAACGCGAAATGGGCTCCCGCTTCACCGGCAGCACGGTGGATGCGGTTTCCGACGTCTCGTTCCAGTGCCGCCCCGGGCGCGTATTCGGGCTCCTGGGACCCAACGGCGCCGGCAAGACCACGACGCTGCGCATGATCGCGACCACGTTGCGCCCGACCGGCGGCAGCATCAGCGTGGCCGGCCACGACGTCGTGCGCGACGCCGAGGACGTGCGCGCGCGCCTCGGCTTTCTCACCGGATCGACCCAACTCTATGACCGGCTTACCGCCGGCGAGCTCGTCAAGTACTACGCCGACCTTCACGGCGTGCCGCGCGACGTCTACCGGCAGCGCCGCGAAGAGATCTTCAACGCGCTCGAAATCGCATCCTATGCCGACCGCCGCATCGGAAAGCTTTCCACGGGCATGAAGCAAAAGGTGTCGATCGCGCGCGCCATGATCCACGATCCCGATGTTCTCGTGCTGGACGAGGCCACCGCGGGACTCGACGTGATTGCATCGCGCACCATCATCGAACTGATCCGCAAGGCGCGCGAGCGCGGCAAGACCGTGCTCTTCTCGACGCATCGCATGGGCGAAGTGAGCCTCTTGTGCGACGACGTTGCCATCATGCATGCGGGACGCCTCCTCTATAACGGAACCTACGCCGACTTCGCGCAGGCCATGGAGGCCCCGACGCTGGAAGACGAGTTTATTCGCCGGATCGAGGCGGCGGGCGCATGAGAGTCATCTTCACGGTATTCAAGAAAGAGATGATCGACACGCTGCGCGACCGCCGCGCCATCGTGCTGATGATCGTGCTCCCGCTCCTGCTCTTCCCCACCATCTTCAAGGTCATGGTGAGCGTCGAGAAGCGCCAGGCCGCCCGGGCGGAGGCCAAGAAGCTGCGCGTGGCCTGCATCGACCAGGGTAACGCGTCGCGTTTCGTGAGCATGCTGAAGGAACGCCATGACGTGGTGGTCGTGCCCGCGAACCGCGACGACCTCGCTTCGATGATTCACGGCGACAGCCTCGACGGCGCCTTCCTCTTCAGCGGGACCTTCGACGACGACGTGGCGGAGATGAAGCCCGGGCGCATCGACTTCTACTTCAAGTCGACGGGCGACCAGCAGATCATCGAGAACCGGCTCAAGGAAACCGTCGACCAGTACGAGAAAGAGCTCCTCGACGAGCGCTTCAAGCGCCTCGAGCTGGATCAGACCATCGTGGAAGCTGTAAGGCTGGAACCGCACAACGTGGCCAGCGTGCAGGAACGCGTGGGCGGTGCGGTGGGTGGGTTCCTGCCCTACATGTTCATTCTTTTCTGCTTCATCGGCGCGATGTATCCGGCCATCGACCTGGGCGCGGGCGAGAAAGAGCGCGGCACCCTCGAGACGCTGCTCACGGCGCCAGTCAATCGCCTGCACCTGCTGCTGGGGAAATTCGGCGTGGTGGTGGTGTCGGGACTTCTTTCGGCCGCGGTCTCGCTCACCGGCCTGATGGTCGCCATGAAGCAATCGAAGGATCTCCCGGCCGGCTTCATTGACGTGCTGCTTCGTCTTCTGGGCTGGGACAACATCCTGCTGCTCCTCTCCCTGCTGGTGCCGCTCACGATCTTCTTTGCCGGCATTCTGCTCTCGGTGTCGCTCACCGCGCGCTCGTTCAAGGAAGCGCAGAGCATGATCTCGCCGCTCAACATCGCCGTCATCATGCCGGCAGCGATCGGCCTGGCGCCCGGCATGGTGCTCAGCTACAAGCTCGCGCTGATCCCGATTCTCAACGTATCGCTCGCCACCAAGGCCATCATTGCGGGGACCATCACCGCCCCGATGCTCGCGGTGGTCTACGTGTCGCTCATCACCTTCGCCATCCTCAGTCTGTGGGGATCGGCGTGGTGGTTCGGGCGCGAGTCGACCATCTTCCGTTCCTAGTCCGGCCCGCGTGAGTGCGATGGAATCCCGCATCCGCCATCGCCTCATGGACTGGTACCAGGAGTCACACCGTGATCTTCCCTGGCGTCGTGATCGCGATCCCTACCGCGTGTGGGTGTCCGAGGTCATGCTGCAGCAGACGCAGGTCGCCACTGTCATTCCTTACTACCATCGCTTTCTCGAGCGATTCCCGACCCTCGCCACTCTCGCTGCTGCTTCGGTGGATGATGTGCTCAAGCTCTGGGAAGGACTGGGCTACTACGCGCGCGCGCGCAACCTGCACCGGGCCGCCGAGGAGGTTGTGCGTGGACACAGCGGCGTCGTGCCCGCCAACGCGGAGGTGTTCGCCAAGCTCCCGGGAGTCGGAAACTACATGACGGCAGCGGTGCAGAGTATCGCGTTCAATGCGCCGCTCGCGGCGGTCGACGGCAACGTGAAGCGTGTCATGGCGCGACTTTTTGCCCTGCCCCAATCGATCGACACGAGCACGGGCACACGTGCCGTTCAAGCTCACGCCGGCGCTCTCCTCGACCGCGATGACCCGGGCACTTTCAATCAAGCAGTCATGGAACTCGGCGCACTTGTCTGCCGGCCTGTGCATCCGTTGTGCGATCAGTGTCCGTTGGAACACGACTGCGCCGCCCGCGCCGCCGACAACGTGGACGCGTTTCCTGTGCGCGACGCGCGGCGCGAGGTGCCGCTGCAAAAGATCGCCGTGGGCGTGGTGAGCGACGGCAACCGTGTGCTCATCACGCGCCGCGCTGAAGCAGGCATGCTGGGCGGACTGTGGGAGTTTCCCGGCGGCAAGGTTCGCCGCGGAGAGAAAGCGGCGCAGGCGTGCCAGCGCGAGATTGAAGAGGAAACCGGCCTTCGCGTCGGTGTCGGGGAACGGATCGCGCGTGTCAAGCACACGTACACGCATCTCGCCGTCGAGATCGATGTGTTTCGCTGCCGTTACCAGGGCGGTAGCGTGGTGCTCGACGGTCCCACCGATCACCGCTGGATCACGCTGGACGAAACCACCGCCTACGCATTCCCCAAAGCGAACCACAAATTCATGCCCGCCATCCGCAAAGCCCTCATGGAAAATCCGGCGCCGCGGCCGCGTGCGCGGCGGCCGGGCAGTGCCAACAAATAACTGCGGGCCCGCTGGAGCGGTGGTATATTTGCTGCAACGGAATCCCCCATGCGCGAAGTTTTTGCCTCACTCGTCGAAATCCTGCGTGAGACGTCGGGTTACCTGATTCTCGGGTTCGCGCTCGCCGGAACGCTGCACGTCCTGCTGCAACGATTTCCGCTCATCACCGCCGCGCTTACCGGCACCGGCAAGCGTCCCGTATTTCTGGCGGCGTTGCTCGGCGCGCCCATGCCCTTGTGTTCGTGCAGCGTGGTGCCGGCTGCGCTTGCGCTCCGGCGCCAGGGAGCGAGCAAGGGCACGACAGCTTCCTTTCTGGTTTCAGTTCCCGAAACCGACATTGTTTCCATCCTGGTGACCGTTGCGCTCATCGGGCCGTTTTTCGCCGTCTACCGCCCGCTGGCAGCCATCGGGAGTGCGCTCGTCACCGGACTTGTAGTCCGCGCGCTCGAGCATCGGGAACACGCGAGACCCGCGGCGGCGGCGAATACCTTTGTCGCCGGCTCGCCCGATTCCTGCTGTGACGAGCCGGCCGTGGAGAGTGATACTGGCTTGGCGCACACACATGCCGCTTCGCGTCCCTGGTACGCGCGCGCATTCCACTACGGCTTCGTCGAAATCTTCGACGACATCGTGCCGCAGCTTTTTCTGGGAATTCTGATCGCGGCTCTCATCGGCGTCGTGCTTCCCGCGGCAAACCCCGAGCTCGTGCAGGGCCACAGATTTCTTTCCTACCTGGTCATGCTGGCAGTGGGAATTCCCGCGTACGTGTGCGCCGCAGCCTCGACGCCGATCGCGGCCGGACTGATCGCGGGCGGCGTGAGCCCGGGAGCGGCGATGGTGTTCCTGCTCGCGGGGCCGGCCACCAATCTGGGCAGCCTCATCGTCCTGCGCGGAATGTTCGGGACGCGTCTGCTTGCCGTGTACGTGGCGATGATCGCGATGACGAGCGTCGCGGTGGGTTTTCTGCTCGACGTGCTGGCCGGATCGATGGCAGTGACTCCGGTCGAGCATGCCCTCCATCACGGCGGGAACCCGTTGATCCCCACCGTGTTCATGTGTGTGTTCCTGCTATGGACTCTGATCAGTTTTCATCGTTCCCGCCTGGTATGGCGCCTGCGCGATGCCCTGACCCGCCGTCTCCCGGCGCGTCCTTCCATGAAATGACGCGCGGCACGCGTGCGCATGCCTCCTTGACACCCGCTCCCGGCGGGCGCATGCTCATGTCCATGCTTCGTCGCTACACCGGTCTGCGCCTGATGTTCGTCCTGATCGCCGTCCTCGCGGTTATCATCGCGGGACCCATTCACGCCGCGCATCACCACGACGACGGCCGCCTTCACGCGCCGTGCGCGGTTTGCCAGCTGCACTCGCCGGCGTGTGAACCGCTTCTGAACACTTTCGCGGGTGTCTCGCTCGAACCCGTCTTCACGCTTGCGGTCTCGCCCACACCGGCTCCACGCAGCGTGCAGGCCAGCATCGCTGCCACCCGCGCGCCTCCAGCCTTCCTCGCACAAGCTTCCTAGCCGGCCGGATTCTCCGGGCGGCTCCTGCACGTTTTGGTTTCGCGCGCACGTGCGTGCGTTCCCGGAGGCGATGCCTCATGCGAGGGCGACTCGCGATCATTTCGGTCGCACTGTTTGTATCCGCCACACCGGCCCTGGCCGGCGTGACCAATCCCAATATTTCCGTTATCGGCCAGCCCTACGCGCAATGGCTGGATGACCAGGCCGATCCCGCACACGATCACGTCAACTTCGAGCTGGGTGAAGTCGAAGGTGTGTTCGACGCCTACCTGAACCCGTACGCGAGCGCCACTTTTGTGCTCACGTTTGACGAAGAGGGCGCCGGCGTTGAGGAAGGTTACTTCCAGCTCCTGCGCGGACTGCCGGCGGGACTCTCGCTGAAGGGAGGCAAGTATCGCGCGCCCTTCGGCAAGCTCAATCCGCTGCACCCACACGCGTATCCGTTCGCGGAACGCTTCCGGGTGTTGAGCTCATACCTGCCCGGCGATGAGGCATTGAACGAAACCGGCGTGGAGCTATCGGGCCGCATTCCCGCGCCCGGCGATTTTTCACTGACCGCGCAGGCCGATTGGTTCCAGGGCGACTCGTTCCGCGTGGCGCGCAACGCGAGCGGCGCGGCCAACGATCCGCTCACGACGGGCGCGGGTGATGACGACGAAGAGCCGCGCGCCGCAGGGTTGGCTCGCCTGTCGGGCTTCGCCGGCATCGGCGACCGCTCCGGCCTCGAAGTGGGCGCCTCTGCGGTGACCGGCGTCAACAACGTGGCGGCGGATGCGCGTACCAGCGTGTTCGGCGCCGACGCCAAGGCCAAGCTCTGGCGCAACGACACATCGTACATCGTGTTGCAGGGCGAGTTCCTGCACCAGCAAATCGAGGCCGCGGGCTGGGACTCGACCACGGCCACCTACACGACGCAGCGCGTCAACTCCAATGGCGGCTACGTCTACGCCGACTACAATTTCAAGATCCGATACAACGTGGGTGGAGGCTACGAGCGCTTTGAACGTCCCGCCGCCGGCAATCCCAGAGATTCCGCGTTCAAGCTGTGGGCGGGACTCTCGCTCATGGAGGAGACCACCGCGTTTCGCATCGACTGGGACCACTACATGCCTGGGAGCGCTCCAGGAAGTCCGCAACCCGATGCCATCAACACGATCACGCTCCGCGCCATCTTTTCCATGGGCCCGCACAAGGCCCACCAGTTCTAGGAGGACACACCATGCGCAGACTCTTGTTCGGTCTCATCTGTGTCGCGCTCGTGATTCCCGGCGCGGCACAGGCCAAAATCAAGATCGCGGCATCCATCCCCGATCTGGCGTCGATTGCGGCGAGCGTCGGCGGCGACCAGGTGGAGTGCTTCGCCATTGCCCGGGCAACCGCGGACGCGCACCGTGTCGAGGTGTTGCCGTCATACATGGTCAAGGTTTCCAGGGCCAACGTTTATCTGAAGGGCGGGCTCGGTCTGGACCAGTGGGCCGATGCCATCATTGACGGCTCGCGCAACGACAAGCTCGTGATCGTCGACTGTTCCGCCAACATATCCGTGCTGGAAAAGCCCACCGGCGCCGTCGATGCCTCCATGGGTGACGTGCACCCCAACGGCAACCCACACTACTGGCTCGATCCGCGCAACGGCGGCGTGATTGCGCGCACGATTGCGGAAGCGCTGGGGCGCGTCGATCCGGCGCACGCGGCCGACTACCGCTCGCGCGCGGAGGAATTCGCGCAGCAGTGTGACGCCGCATTCGCGGCCAACAGGAAGGTGGCGGACGCGCTCCCCAATCGTGTGGTATTCACGTATCATCGCTCGTGGCCGTACTTCGCCAACGCCTTCGGCTTCGAAATCGCGGGCCAGGCCGAGCCCGTGCCCGGCATCCCGCCCACCGCCAAGCACCTTGCCGACCTGGTTGCGATCGCGAAGTCGCGCAAGATCGCCGTGCTCATTCAGGAGCCATATTTCTCCGCGGACGCGGGAAAATTCCTCCAGCGCGAAGCGGGCGTCCAGTCCGTGGTGATGCCGCTGTCGTGTGACAGCGAACAGGCCGGCAGCTATCTGGCGCATATCGAGGCCGTGCTGCGCGCACTGGCCGCCGTGAAAGGACAATCGTAATGCACGCTCTTACCGATGCATTCGCGTTTCCCTTCTTTCGAACGGCGCTGATCGTCAGCCTGGTGCTCGCGGGTATCTTCGCGTATCTCGGCTTTCACATCGTGCGGCGCGGCGTCCTCTTCGTCGATCTGGCGCTGGCACAAATGGCGGCGCTCGGCGTGGCGGTCTCGCTGGCCATGGATCTCGAGCACCATCCGGTGGCGTCCTACCTGCTGGCGCTGGGGATGACGTTCGTCGGCGCGGCGCTCTTTGCGTGGTTGCGCGGACGCGCCCGCGCCCGCAGCATTCCGCTCGAGGCTTTCATCGGCATCGTGTTTGCGACCGCGCAGGCGGCTGTGTTCCTGATTCTCGAACGCAGTCCGGCCGGCCCCGAGCATCTCAAGGAGACGCTGGTGGGCTCGCTTTTTACGGTGGACCCGAAACACGTGCTGCGCGTGACCATGCTTTTCGCGTGTGTCGGCGTCATCCACTGGCTGCTCAGAAAACCGTTCTTCGAAATCACCAACGATCCAATCGGCGCGGAAGCGCGTGGTCGCAAGATCTTTCTGTGGGATCTCCTGTTTTATGCGACGTTTGGTTGCGTGGTGACGTCGGCCGTGCAGATGGCGGGCGTACTGCTCGTATTCGGCTTCCTGGTGATTCCGGCGGTGGCCGGCCTGCTGGCCACGCGCCGTGCGGGTGTCGCCATGACGATCGGTTGGATATTCGGGTTCTTCGCCAGCGCCACCGGGCTCGTGGCGTCGGTTTCACTCGACATGCCGGCGGCACCCAGTATTCTGGTGACGCTGACGCTGTTCCTGCTCGTCATGGGATTGGTGGCGGGAATCATGCGGCACCGTGCGGGCGCGCACACAGCGGACTCGTTTCATCTTGCAGAAAAGAAAAGTGTGTCGCGTAACGCCTAGCCAAGGCGCAGGCACCCGGCTAGTTCTCGCGCGTCGCGATGCCGTACTTCTTGATCTTCTCGTGCAGCATCTGACGCGAGAGCCCCAGTGCTTTCGCGGTGGCGCTGACGTTGCTCTGATGGCGCGACAACGCGTCGCGCACCACCCGCTCTTCGAAGCGCTCGACCAACTGGCGCAATGAACCGCCGCTGGTCGCGGCATCCACCGCGGGTGCACCCGTGCTGCTGCGCAGCTTTCGCTCCAGCGCATCGACGTTCACCACGCCGCCCTCCTGGAACAGGAACCCGACTTCCATCATGTTCTCGAGCTCACGCACGTTGCCCGGATAGGAGTGGCTGAGCAGCAGCGCGCGCGCCTCACGCGACAGCGCCGGGACAGGCTGGTTGTTTTCCTCGGCATGACGCTTCAAAAAATACTCGGCGAGCGGCAGGATATCCTCGCGGCGCTCGCGCAGCGGTGGCACTTCGAATTCCACCACGTTCAGGCGATAGTACAGGTCGTCGCGAAACGCGCCGTCCCTTACGGCACGGAGGAGGTCCCGGTTGGTGGCGGCGACCACGCGGACGTCAACCTTGCGCACGCGGCCCTGCTCACCGACGCGCTCAATCTCTTTTTGCTGCAGCACGCGCAGAAGTTTGGCCTGAACCTCGGGCAGCATCTCACCAACCTCGTCCAGAAAGATGGTGCCGCCGTCGGCGACTTCGAAGTAGCCCTTGTTCTCGCGGTCGGCACCGGTAAAGGCCCCCCTGGCGTGCCCGAAAAGCGTGCTCTCCACCAGGGTCGCCGGCAACGCCGCGGAGTTGAAGGCAACGAAGGGGCCGTCGCGCCGGGGACTCCGGGAATGAATCGCGGTTGCGAGGAGCTCCTTGCCCGTGCCGCTCTCGCCACGAATGAGGACCGCTGAAGTGCCTGCGGCGACCTTCTCCAGCTCGGAGAAGATTCGCAACATCCCCTTGTTGCGGCTGATCATTCCCGCCATGTTGACGTGCTGTCCGAGCCGGTGTCGCAGCTGCCGGTTCTGTTCCTCGAGTATTTCGCGATGGTCGAGAAGCTCACCGTGCTGGCGTGCGCGCGCGATCGCCACCGCGGCCTGCGCGCTGAACACCTGCAGCACCGCGCGGTCGCTGTCGCTGAAGGGCGGGAGCACGAAGCTCGAGTCGGCGTAGATCACACCGACCAGTTGTTGCTTGTCGATGAGGGGCATGCACACGACCGACCGGATCTTGTGCGCAATGATGCTCTCCTGCACGCGCAGGTCATCGATCTTTTCGATGTCGGCGCCAACGAAGGCGGCGTGCGTTTCGATCACGCGCGCCACTACGGTGTGACTGATCTCCTGGGCGCTGGCCTGGTCCCACGCCGTCCCTTCGCGGGAGCGGCCGGTGAACATCGCATAGTTGTCGTCCGCCTCGCGGACAATCACAAAGCCCCGCTCACAGAGCGAGACGCGGATAATGCCGTCGACGATGGTGTCGAGGATGGCCTTGAGGTCGAGCGTCGAGGTCAGCGACACCGCGACGTCGAGCACGTCACGGTAACGCCGCAACTCGGTCTCAGGGCCCTGGGGTTCGACGTAGGCTTCGCGCATGGCTTGCGGACGGATCCCTTTCCTGAGCGACACCAGATCAGCGATGGGATCGCGGGGCTCGCCTGGTTTTCGGGGTTGGCGTACCATGATGTCAAGCAATCTTAACACATGGCGCTATCGTGTCAATATACCTTAACACTTCGATGGAAAACAAAGAGCCCGCCGTTGGGCGGGCTCTTGTGCGTGGATCTCCCCGGCATCGGTCTGGTCAGTCCACGCTTTCAGGTTCGGAACGATTCACGAATCACGATCAGGGCACTGGATACAGTCAGGCACCTTCCGTTGAATCCACCACCGCGATCAGCTATCGTGACCGTTCCGGTGGCGTCGTCAATCGCCAATCAGGGCTTCCAGGTGCTCTGGCCCCAGGTGCTGTTGCCCCAGGTGCTGTTGCCCCAGGTGCTGTTACCCCAGGTGCTGTTGCCCCACATGCTCTGGCCCATAACGCCCCAGATGCTCTTGCCGAAGACAGCGAGGACGCTGACCACGAGACCGAAGTTTGAAAGGATCATGTAACGCATTTTGGTTCCCTCCCAGTTGGTGAATCGTTCGTTCTACTTGCGGCCCCTTACTTCTTCCCGTTTACCTTCGGGCCGCACGGTTTCCCACTATGGCAACCTGTGTACCAAACGGGCAGAAAATTCCGTAGAACATCTCAAGCTGTTTAGTCGTAGGCAGTTATTCCTGCGGGCGGCGTTCGGCATCCAGTTGGGGAGCGTCGCGGTCGCCCATAAGCTGTAAAGGATACTTGACGATACCGCCGCGGTCGCAGCGGGGATTTAGGATATAACTACAAGCTGTGAAATGAGATAGGACGTGTAAAATGAACCTTACAGCGTGGTGTCAAGAACGGATGACAATCCTTAGTGTCGGCGCGGGTTTCCTCGCCGCACTACTTGTATTTTCACCCGGAGGAGCCCTGGCCAGGGACGTGTTCCCGTTTCCCACCACCACGCGCACGCTCGACAACGGGCTGCGTGTGGTGATGGTGCCCTTCGATAGCCCCGGCCTCGTCGCTTACTACACCATCGTGCGCGCGGGCTCGCGCAACGAGCCGGAGCCGGGACACTCGGGCTTCGCACACTTCTTCGAGCACATGATGTTCCGCGGCACCGACCGCTATTCCGGTGACGCGTTCAATGCCGTCTACAGAAAGTTGGGGAGCGATCCCAACGCCTACACGTCCGATGACGTCACCGTGTACCACGCGCTGGTGCCGAAGGACGGCCTCGAACAGGCCATCGACGTGGAGTCCGACCGCTTCATGCACCTGAAGTATTCGGAGTCCGATTTCAAACAGGAATCGAAGGCCGTGCTCGGCGAATACAACAAGAACAACTCCGACCCCGAGAACCGGCTGTACGAAAAATCGCGCGCCACGGCGTACACGACGCACACTTACCGCCACACCACGATGGGCTTCATCGAGGATATCGAAGCCATGCCCAACGAGTACCAGTACAGCCTGCAGTTCTTCTCGCGTTACTACACGCCCGGGAACTGCGTGGTGCTGATCGTCGGTGACTTCGACATGAACGCCACCATGGCGCTGATGCAGAAGTATTATGGACCGTGGAAGGCGCCCAACAACCCCGCGCCCGTGCCCGCAGAGCCCGAGCAGACGGCGCAGAGGAGCGCGCACATCAGTTGGGACAACGCCACGCTGCCCTACGTTTGCGTATCGTTCAAGATCCCGGCGTTCGACACCAAGACCAAGGATTCGGCGTCGCTCGACCTGCTCTCGTCACTGCTGTTCGACGAGACCAGTCCGCTCTACCAGGAACTCGTGATTCGCGACCAGAAGGTCGAAGAGCTCTCGGTATACGCCCCCTTCCGCCGCGACCCGGGCCTGTTCATGGTGTTCGCCAAGGTGAAGGATCCCGCGCAGCTCGACATGGTGCGCGAACGCATCTATCAGACGGCGGAGCAGGCAGCCAAGACCGCGGTCGATGCCAAACGCCTCGCCGACGTGAAGTCCAACGTGAAATATTCCTTCGCCATGTCGCTCAGCACGGCGCGATCGGTGGCAGGCAATCTGACCACTTTCATCGGCCTCACCGGCGATCCGTCACTCATCAATGAAATGTATCGCCGCTATGACGAAGTGAAGCCCGAAGATCTCATGCGCGCGGCGGGCGCCTATCTTACCCGCGCGCGCAGCACCGAAGTCACGCTCACCGGAGGTGGGACGCAGTGAGAAGCTCATTCAAATTGATCGCACCGGCGGTGGCATTGCTTGCAATCACTCTGGCGACGGTATCGGTTCCGGGCGATGCCCGCACGGCACAGAACGGAATCCCGACCGTGCTGCTCCCCATTCCATCGTCGCCGCTGGTCACGTTCCGCATCCAGTTCCGTGCCGGCGCCGCCGACGATCCGGCGGGCAAGAAGGGACTCACGCGACTCACCGCCTCCATGCTCACCGACGGCGGCACCCAGAAGCACACCTATGAAGAGATGACGGCGCTCTTCTACCCCATGGCTGCGGGCGTGCGTGCGGTGGTCGACAAGGACGTGACCACGTTCATCGGCACTACGCACATCGACAATCTCGAGAAGTTCCTGGACCTGTTCACGCAGATCCTGCTCGAGCCGCGTTTCGACGGCAGCGATTTCACGCGGCTGCAAACGGCGCAGTCGAACTATCTTTCCAAAACGCTGCGCGGCGGCAACGACGAGGAGCTCGGCAAGGAAGCGCTGGGCGTGTGCATGTACGCGGGCCATCCCTACGGCACGCCCAACGCGGGCCTGGTGTCGAACCTCGATGCCATCACGCTCGACGACGTGAAGGCCAACTACAGGAAGCTGTTCACGCGCGACAACGTGACCATCGGCCTCGCCGGCGGCTATCCGAAGGATCTGGCCGACAGGGTCTCGAAATCGCTGCAGAAGCTGCCCGCGGGTGCTCCCGAACATCCGGCGCACCCGAAGCCGCATGACATCTCGGGCCTCGAGATTCTCGCCATTGAAAAGGAGGGCCGCTCGACGGCCATCTCGATGGGTTTCCCCATCGATGTGACGCGCAAGGATCCGGACTTCTACGCCTTGATGGTGGCCAATTCGCACCTGGGCGAGCATCGCACCATGAACGGTGTTCTGATGAATCGCATGCGCGAGGTGCGCGGTTTGAACTATGGCGACTATTCTTATATCGAGCATTTCGTGCAGGACGGAGGCTCGACCTTCCCCATCACCAACATCCCGCGCATAGAGCAGTACTTCTCGATCTGGATCCGCCCCGTGCAGCCGCAGCACCGCCAGTTCGCGCTGCGCCTCGCGTTGTGGGAATTCAACCGCATGGTGACCGACGGGCTGACCCAGGAAGAGTTCGAAGAAGCGCGCTCGTTCGTGAAGAACTACAGCAAGCTGTGGGCACAGGATCAAAGCCGCCGGCTCGGGTTCCTGATGGACTCGAAGTTCTACGGTGTGGACGATTTCCTGGGCACGCTGCCCGCGAAGCTGGATGCGCTAACGCGTGACCAGGTGAACGCGGCCATCAAGAAGCACCTGCAGTCGCAGAACCTGTGCGTGGCGGTGGTGACCAAGGGGGCGGAAGCGTTCCTGCACGACGTCGCCAACAATACGCCCTCGCCGATGGCGTACGATGCAGAGGGAATTCCGCAGGACGTCCTCGATCAGGACAAGATCATTTCCGTGTATCCGCTGAAGGTGAACGGAGCGGCATCGAAGGTGGTGGCGGTGGCGGACATGTTCCAGTAGTTCGGACGCCGCACGTCATCCTGCTGAACCCGGGTCAGCAGGTGCCGTGAAGGTACTGAATGCGGGCGAGGATGTCGCGAGCGGCATTCTCGCCCGCAAGCCTTTTCACCACGGCCGCGGCAAACTCGATGGAAGTTCCTGCGCCGCGACTGGTGATGATGTTGCCGTCCTCCACCACACTCTCTTCCACGTAGCGACAGCTTTTCATTTCGGCCGCAAGGTCGGGATGACTTGTCGCGCGCCTGCCCTCCAGCAGCCCGCAGGCCTCGAGCACGACTGGCGCGGCGCACACGGCCGCGACCACGGCGCCGCGGGCGGCGAAGCGCATCACGACGTCGCGCACGCGCGCGCTCTCGCGCAGGCGCATTGTGCCCGGACCACCCGGCAGCACAATGGCTTCCATCTCCTCGCGGTCGCACGCCTCCAGCGGCGCGTCGCATTCGATGCTGATTCCGTGCGAACCCGTGGGGCGCATGTCGCCGACGGCTGCCACCGTGACGTCGATTCCGGCGCGCCGCAGCACATCGATGATGGTTACGGCTTCGATCTCCTCAAAACCTTCCGCCAGCGGGACCAGAGCGCGCATGGTTTTTCCTCCTCCAGCCGGGTGCTGGTCGTTGCGTTTACGGGGAGCGGGTGTTATCGTGTTGACACTGGCCGAGTTTCATTGGCGCCGGCGCCATCCCACCGCCGGTATGAAGCATTTGTTCATTTCCGGAGTTGTTTGCATGCCGACTTCAACCCTTCGATTCGGGCGCCGTCTTGTTTACGTTTCAGCCGCACTATCGTTCCTGGCCGCTCTGGCTGGATGCGGGGACGACCCGGCTCCGCCGTTACTGCCGGCGGCCGTAGAAATCGTCTCCGGGGATGCGCAGTATACGAAGAAGGGCACGCGACTGGAAGATGCGGTCGTCGTTCGCGTGACCGATGAAAACGGTGCGCCGGCGTCGCACATGACGGTTCACTTCTCCGTCATTGAAGGTGGCGGCTCGCTCTCCCGCAGCTCGCAGACCACCAACGACCAGGGGCGCGCATCCGTGGGCTGGACGATGGGTCCCACCACCGGTTTGAACCGCCTGCGCGTGACTGTCAGCGAAAACTCCGCGCTCGCCGTCGTCGCCACCGCCACGTCTTCCGAATACTACTGCCCCGAGGAAGACCCGACCTTCAGCGCCAAGTTCAGCGGTGCCGGAGACATCGTCATGCTCACCCACGCGTCGACGTTCAGCGACGACGCCGACCTCGTGCACTACGACATCAACGGTGGAACCCTGAAGTTCGCGGGTGATCTGCTCGAGACCTACCCCGACAACCTCGGGCAGGTCGTCGTCCGCGACTGCGTGTTCTCCGCCAACGGTGACCTGTTCATCTCGTGGGTAAACGGCTTCAACGAAGTGGTGAAGGTCGCGACCAACGGAACCGTCACCCACTTTGCCACGCTGGAACCGCCGCCGATTGGAAGCATTCAGCAGGGAGCCGAGCTGGCCATGACGCCCAACGGCGTACTGGTTGGATGCGACGTGGTGGGACCGTTCTACGTGACCTGCCGCGACACGCTGTTCCGTTTCGATGACGCGATCTACTCCGGCATCGATCGCGACGCCGCCAACAATGACGCGGTGGCGTGCGACCCGAATAGCGGCGATGTCTATTTCATCTACCTGGCCGACCGCGACCTGATTCGCGTTCCGTTCGATGGCACAACTGCCGGAGCGCCAAGCGTCGTGGCCAACGCGATCCCGATCGAAATCAGCGACGGTGCGAAAGGCATGGTCGTCGACGGCAGCGATGGATCGATTTATCTCCTGGTGGATTATTCCGGGGTGACGACCAAGAAAGCGATCGTAAAAGTAACGAGCGCCGGCGTCGTCACCACCGCGTTTGATTTCACCACACGCCTGGACGGCGGCGTGATGAACGACCTCGCCATCGATCGCAACGTGAACTATCTGTTCACGCTCGACACCATGAACAATGTGTTTCTGGCGTACGGGCTGATCGGGCAGGATGTGCTTACGTTTACCGGCGCCACTCCCAGCGATCCGGGACGCGCGTCGGACGCGGGATCGGGCGAGCGGGTGGGGCTGGACGTGATTCCCGCCGCCGGGCCGTAGCTAGACCAGGGTTACGTCACCGTCGCCTTTGACGATGGTGCGGGTCTCCATCGGTAGCCGCGGCGCTTTGTTGC
>CAZULB010000024.1:0-29756 GCA_964621155.1 uncultured bacterium
CTGCCCGGTGAGAAGCCAGTACGCCACGCAGCCCAGCGCGTAGATGTCGGCGCGCCCGTCGATGGTATCTCCACCCAGCGCCTGCTCGGGCGCCATGAACGCGGGCGTGCCGTGGATCACAGTCTCCCGCGTGAGCGCCGCCCCCGGAGCCGCGGGTTCGTGCCGCGTCTTCACGATGCCGAAGTCCAGAACCTTCACGAAGTCGTGATCCTCGCCGTAGCGGCACACGAAGATGTTCGACGGTTTGATGTCGCGATGGACCAGTCCGTGGGCCTCGGCTTCGGTAAGCGAGTGGCACACCTGGCGCAGGATGTGCACCGCACGCTCCGCCGGCGCCGGTCCGAAGCGACGCACGAGCGAGTCGGCGTCGAGGCCATCGAGCAGTTCCATCGCATAGTAGAAGGAGCCGTCGTTGGACACGCCAAAGTCGAACAGGTTGACTGTGTGCGGCGAGCGCAGACTGGCAATCGCCTTCGCCTCGCGTTCGAAACGCTGCCGGGCTTCTTCCGACACGCCCGCACTCGAACTGCCTGCGAGATCGGGGCGGATGAGCTTGATCGCCGCCGGCCGCGCGAGCAGCCGGTGCTTTGCGCGCCACACCTCGCCCATTCCCCCTTCGCCGAGTTTTTCTTCGAGTTGGTAGCTTCCCAGCGCGCGGGCAATTGCCACTTCGCGACCGAGCCGGTAGATGACGCGCGCGCCCATGTACGCAATCACCACTGCGAACGTGGATGCGATAATCGCCGGGGCGTAGCCCTCGCCGCCCTTGGTGTCGACTTTGCCGGACATGTCGAGCGCGGCAAGCAACAAGGGACTCATCGCCCCGGACACTATCGCGGCAATCAGCATGCGCCGCGGCGGACCGGGCATGATGAGCGGAAACATGATGACGATGGCGGGCACCCAGGTCAGGTTGGGGATGAGCCCGGTGTCATGGTAGTACGTGTAGAAGGTGCTCCCCGCCCCGATCGCGCAGATCACGACCTCGTAAACAAGGCCCGTGGTGTGGATGCGAGCGGCTGAGATGCGCGGACTCCGGGCGGCCCACCAGATGAAGGCGGACAGCGAGGAGCCGAGCAGCGACACTTCCGGCAGTAACAGCGCGTGCACCGGGGGCAACTCACCCTTGAAGATGGCCTGAGCGGCGATGAGCGCGACGTCGAAAAGGAATGCCCAGAAGAAAAACGCCGACAGAAGGCGCAGCCGTCCGCGTGCCTGCTCGAAGAGATCGTCGGGAAATGCGGAGACGCGCTGGCCGGTGGAACTGGGGGCAGCCGGCCGTACCATCGTCACCATTTCACGGGTGTGGCTTCCGGTATCGACGGAGTGGTTCTGTTTGCGCATAGTTGGCATCGTTCGATGGCCCGGGGTTGCAGCCGGGAGGCTTAGTTATCCCACGCCGTGGGTTGCGGGTCCAGCGCCGATGACCGCACGAAAAGTGGCCACCTGTGTCCGGCCGCCATCGGAGTTCGTCTCCCGGCACCGTCTTGACGGTCGGGGATGCCGGGTGTAACGTTCCGACCTTCATCCTCTTGGCCCGCCACGCCGCGGGCCTTTTTATATTCACTAAGGAAAGAAGAATGGACGCCCCGAAGTCCCCCGATCAGGAACCCCTGGACGAAACCCTGCGTCCCGGATTGCGCGCCCGTGTGCGCAAGATCCTGGTTGGCCCCCCGCGTGACCTCAAGGACCGTCGTGTCTACCAGCACATCTCACTGATTGCGTTTCTCGCGTGGGTGGGACTGGGTGCCGACGGATTGTCGTCATCTTCATACGGTCCCGAAGAAGCGTTCCGCACGCTGGGCGAACATACCTATCTGGCCCTGGGCCTCGCCATCCTGACGGCGTTCACGGTTCTCATCATTTCCGCCGCATACAGCCGCATCATCGAACGCTTCCCGCACGGCGGCGGCGGTTACATGGTGGCGACGTCTCTGCTCGGCCCGCGCGCGGGTGTAATCACCGGCGGCGCGCTGCTCGTCGACTACGTGCTCACGATCACCATCTCCATCGCCGCGGCGGGTGATGCCATCTTCAGCCTGCTTCCGATCGAGTGGCAGTTCCTGAAGGTTCCGGTCGAGATCGGCTTCCTGATCATGCTCACGGTTCTCAATATGCGCGGCGTGCGCGAATCCGTGATCAGCATGACGCCGATCTTTCTCGTTTTCGTGGTGACGCACGTGGTGCTCATCATCGGCGCCATTCTCAATCACGTCGACCAGCTGCCGGCGACGGCGCAGCACCTGAACGACGGATTCAACCAGGGACGCGTTACACTGGGCTATGGCGGCATGCTGCTGCTCTTCGTCCATGCCTACTCCCTCGGTGGCGGTACCTACACGGGTATCGAAGCCGTGTCCAACGGTCTCGCCATCATGCGCGAACCGCGCGTGCAGACCGGCAAGCGCACCATGCTGTACATGGCGGTATCGCTGGCCTTCACCGCCGGCGGTCTCATCATCTGTTATCTGCTCTGGAACATTCAGCACGAGAGCGGCAAGACCATGAATGCAGTGCTGGCGCGGGCATTTGCGGGTGATTCGCTGCTCGGCGATGCCTTCGTCATCGCGACCCTGATCTCGGAAGGCGCCATCCTGGTAGTGGCGGCGCAGGCCGGGTTTGTGGGCGGTCCGCGCGTGCTGGCCAACATGGCGCTCGACTCGTGGATGCCGCACCGCTTCGCGGCGTTGTCGGACCGGCTTGCGGCCGAGAACGGAATCCTGCTGATGGGCCTGACATCGCTCGGCGCACTGCTCTACACGGGTGGCAGTGTCTCACACATCGTGGTCATGTACTCGATCAACGTGTTCCTTACCTTCTCGATATCGATGTGGGCGATGCTCCTTTACTCGATGCAGGTGCGACGCCGGCGCTTGAACATTCCCACGTCGCCCGTGTTGTTCGGAGTCGGGTTTGCGCTCTGCGCCACCATTCTTGTCGTCACCACCATTGAGAAGTTCACCTCGGGTGGTTGGGTGACGCTGGTGGTGACGGGTGCTGTGATCGTGCTGTGCTTCAACATTCGTCGCCACTACGACAAGGTGTCGGGGAAAGTGCGGCGGCTGTACGCATCGCTGATGGAGTTCCCGCCTTCGCCGGAGAAATCCAAACGCCCGCTCGAGCCCAACACGCAGGAGCCGGTGGCCGCTGTGCTGGTGGGCGATTACGGCGGCGTGGGGCTGCACACGGCTATGACTGTGTTTGCCAAGTTCCCGGGCCACTTCAACGGCGTGGTGTTCGTCTCAGTGGGTGTAGTGGACTCGAAGGAGTTCAAGGGCGAAGGCACGGTGGAGGCCCTGCGCGAGCACGTCGAAGAAGATCTCAAGAAGTACGTCGAGTTTGCGCGCAATCAGGGCATTCCGTGCACCTACCGCTATTCGATCGACACGGAAGCCGTGGCGGGTGCGGAGAAGCTGTGCATGGACGTGGTGGCGGAGTTCCCGCGCGTGACTTTCTTTGCCGGCAAAGTGATCTTCGGGAAAGAGCGCTGGTACCACGCCATCCTGCACAACGGCACCGCATATGCCATCCAGAAGCGGCTCCAGTGGGCGGGCCAGATGGTGGTTGTCGTCCCGGTGCGAGTCACCTAGCGCCGGCCCCGTCTTCTGCGCGTCGCCGTCTCTGCTGACGGTAGATTTCCTGCCACTCATAGGAATAAGAGCAATCGCTCCGTGTATGCTATCGTCATCGCACCCATTCGAGGGAGGTACTCACCGTGGGTAAACTGATCGGGATTATCGTCGTCATTGCGCTCTTGTTCGTCGTCGTGACCGGCGTGTCGGGTTACAACGGCCTGGTGAAGAAGAACGAAGCTGTCAGCCAGCAGTGGGGCCAGGTGGAGAACGTGTACCAGCGCCGCGCGGACCTGATTCCGAATCTGGTCGAGACCGTGAAAGGTGCGGCCAAGTTCGAGCAGGAGACGCTCACCAAGGTGGTCGAAGCGCGCGCGAGTGCGTCGCAGATAAAACTCACTCCCGAGATGCTCAACGACCCGCAGGCAATGGAGAAATTCGAGCAGGCCCAGGGCGAGCTCTCCGGCGCGCTGTCACGGCTGCTCGTCACGGTGGAGCAGTATCCGGAGCTCAAGGCCAACGCCAACTACATGGCGTTGCAGGAACAGCTCGAGGGCAGCGAGAACCGCATTGCCGTCGAGCGTCGTCGCTTCAACGAAGTGGCGCAGGATTACAATGTCGCGGTGAAGCGCTTCCCGATGAACTTCGTCGCGGGCATGTTCGGCTTCGCCCCGAAAGCCTACTTCCAGGCCGCGCCGGGCTCGGAGCAGGCGCCGAAGGTGAACTTCAACTAGTGAACTCCATGCTGCGCGGCGTTCGCACGCTCGGCGTCGTTTTCATCGTCGCGGCATCCCTGGCGCTGCCGGACAGCGCCGCTATCGCGGCACCGTCTGTCCGCGTTCGGCTTCCCGAGGCGCCCTCACGCTTTCTCTATGATGAGCCCGGCGTGCTTTCGCGCGCCGAGCGCGCCGCAATCGAAGATTCGCTGATGGTGTTCGACAAACAGGGGATCGAGATCGGCGTCGCCATCTTCAGCACCATCCATGATGACCCGATCGAGGACGTGTCGCTGGCGCTGGCGGAGAAGTGGAAACCCGGGCGCAAGGATACCGACAACGGCGCTGTGATTGTGGTGGCGCTCGAGCAGCACGCGATGCGCATCGAGGTCGGCTACGGACTCGAAGGCGTGCTGACCGACGCGCTCGCCGGGCGCATCATCCAGTCAGACATGGCGCCTGCTTTTCGCCAGGGACGTTTCGGTGACGGTATCATGCGCGCAGTGTCGAACATTGCGCGCGTGGCGCGCGGCGAAGCCATACCGGAGCCGGAGCACACCGAAATGCCGGCGTGGGTGCCCCTGCTCCTGATCCTGATGCTCATCATTTTCATCTCGGTCGTGAAGCGCGCGAGCCGTCGCGCGTGGACTTCGGGACGTCGTGGCGGGGGCGGATTCACCCCGTGGTTCGGGGGTTGGGGTGGCGGTGGCGGTGGCTGGAGCGGCGGCGGTGGCGGTGGTTGGAGTGGCGGGGGCGGATCGTTTGGCGGAGGATCGTTCGGCGGCGGCGGCGCGTCGGGGAAATGGTGAGATGAAGCGCCACGAACAGGCTTCTCCATACGCCATCTCGGCGTTTCTCGCGGTAAGTGGCGGCGTTCTCGCCGTCGTGGTGGCCGCGTTTGCCCTGCGGGAAGTGGTCGCGCCGCGCACCCAGATCTGGACCGTATGGACGACGACCGCGCTTTCCATGCTTGCCGTTCTCGCCATCGCGTTGTGGGTGACGGGGGCGTACATCTCATCGCGTGCGCATCGCACGCGCCGTGATCGCGCGCACACATTTCTGACTGCTGCGGAACGCGCGCGCGTGCTCGACGCCGTGGCAGCCTTCGAAAACAAGACTTCGGGTGAGATTCGCGTACACCTTGCAGGTCACTCACACGAAGAACCAACCATGACCGCCGTGCGCGCCTTCGAGCGCATCGGCATGACGCGCACGCGCGAGCGCAACGGCGTCATGATCTTTGTTTCCGTGCGCGACCGTCGTGTAGCGGTGCTGGGTGATGCCGGTATTCATGGCAAGGTGCCGGAAGGTTTCTGGCAGCAGGTCGTGCACGCCATCGAAGCCCACTTCGCGGAGGGCCGTTTTACCGAGGGACTGGTGGCCGGCATCGAGCTCACCGGCGCGCGTCTCGTCGAACATTTCCCGCACCAGTCCGGCGACAAGAACGAGCTGCCGGACTCGATTTCCCAGGACTAGACTTCTACGGCGCGCGCCGCGCGTGCTTGACGTGAGCGGTCGCCGTTTCCAGGAAACGCTCCCGTGCCCCGGTGTGCTCCACGATGGGGGCGGGGTAGTCCTTGCCGATGCGCACTCCCGCCGTTTCGAGGACATGTGATGGCGCGTCGTGCGGAGCATGAATCCACCGGGCGGGAAGGCCGGCCAGCTCGGGCACCCAGCGTCTAATGTAGTCGCCGTCGGCGTCGAATTTCTCTCCCTGCAGTCGCGGGTTGAAGATGCGAAACCACGGCTGCGCGTCGCAGCCGCATCCCGCTGACCATTGCCAGTTGAAATTGTTCTGGGCCCAGTCACCGTCGGTGAGCCAGCGCATGTAGTGCGCCTCACCGCGGCGGTAATCCATCATCAAATGCTTGGTGAGAAAACTGGCCGCGATCATGCGCGCCCGATTGTGCACGAAGCCGGTGGCGAGGAGCTGGCGCGCGGCCGCGTCGACGATGGGATAGCCGGTCTTTCCTTCCGTCCATGCCTGCCAATCGTTGGCGTCATCCCGCCACGGGAATCCTTCGAATTCCCTGCGAAACGCATGCTCGAGCACATCGGGACGGTCCCACAGCGTCGAGTGCGTGAACTCGCGCCAGATGAGTTCGTTGCGAAACACGTTTGCTCCTGGCGCTGCCTGCCAAACGGTGCGCGCCGACAGGGTGCCAAACTTGAGGTCCTGTGACAGGCGGCTGGTTCCCACCTCATCTGCCATGTGATCGCGCGAGTGTGCGTAATGCGCAGCATGCTTCTTCGCGAATTGCGCGAGGCGCTGACGCGCCGCCTTTTCTCCGGCCGGAACGAGTTGTGAGTTGCGCTCGATGCCGAGCTGCGCGGTTGTCGGAACCGGAACCTCGTTCGCGTTGACGTCGGCCGGCAGCGGTGGAATCCGGGCCGGCGCCGGCAGCGGCTTCGCGATCTGTGCAATGGTAATGAACGCACGCGAGAAGGGCGTGAACACGGAATACGGACCGCCGCTTGATGTGCGCAGCGTGCCGGGCGGGAGTAGTGTTTCCCCTTCGTACAGGGTGAAGGGAACGCTCAGTGCTTCCGCCACGCGCCGGTCGCGCGCACGCGCAAAGGGTTCGACCCACCGGTGAGCGACCACACGATCGACACGCCATTGGTCGGCGAGTCTCGGGACGAGGTCGACGCTCTTGCCCTCGACGATGAGCAGTCGCGAGCCCAGCGCTGCAATGGTGGTTGCAAGCTCATCCAGCGATTCGAGCAGGAATTGAATGCGATGCGGGATTTCTTGCGCGCGCTCGGGCGCAAAGAACCAGGGGTCGAGGACGAAGAGCGGGATCACGTCCCCGGCTGCAATGGCGTCGAGCAGCGGGGGATGATCGTGGACGCGCAGGTCCTTGCCTCGGAACCACACCAGGGTACGCATGGTCCGGAGAATCTAGAGGACGGTGGCGGCAGAAGCAAATGGATCGGGCGTATGTCGCGCGCGCGGGCGCGGGATCGTGTCTTCGCGCCGAAGATGCGACGGACGTTGACGTGCATTCGACCACGCCACGCGGAGCCGCAACGCCATACCGGTTCGCCCGGTGCCGCGGCCTACTTCACACGGACCGTCATTCCTACCGCGAAGCTGCGGCTGGGGACCATGGTGCCGGTCATCGTCCAGCGCACGTGGGTGACACAGTAGTCGTAGCCCGAAGGCGCCGTGCACCCGCCGGTGCCGGGGGTGTACGACCATGTCGCGCCGTGATCGCGTGAATATGACACGGCGGACGTCAGCCCGCTCGTGCCTGCGGTAAACGACGCGCTGCCGATGCGGAAGCCGGCGTAGCTGGGAATCGAATCCACGAGAACGATGGCATTCGCATTCGACAATCCGGTGGAACTGGCAACGACGGAGTAGTGGATGTCCTGTCCGGGCAGCGCGTTGGCCAGATCAACCGACTTGCTCATCACCAGATTGGGCGCGGTGCACGTGGTTTGTGTGCGCACCTGGTCCGTCCTGGTGGCATCGCCCTGCGAAGCGGCAGTCACATTGACCGCATATGTCGCGCCGCCTGCGGTCCCGTTGGCGACCGGTGTCACTTTCAACGTCCACACCGTGTTCGTGCCGCTTGCCATTACGGGCGTCGTGTAGCCGGAGCCGGTCACGGCCGCAGTGCGGTCAGTGTTGCTGGCGTCGAGATACTGCACCGTGAAGGCCGACGACGATCCCGTGCCGGTGATCACGAGGCGATCCGAGTTGGTGCCGTCGTTGTCGAAACGAATGTTGTACGTGGCCGCCACCGTCGCGAGCACGCTCTGACTCTTCACCTGCAGCGACACCGGATTTTCGTACCAGTAGTCGTAGAGGTATGCCGTGTTGGCTTCGGTGGCGAGCTTCACCATGGCATCGGGTTGAAATGGACGCACCGCCGGCTTGAGCGACACGGCGCCGATCACCCAGTAATCCACACCGGAGAGATTCCACGTCATGGCCACTGAAGCGGCCCCGGGCTCGGTGCTCGAGCACCCCACCACTGCGCCGCCGTTGGAACGAGAGTAGTCGTTCCAAAGCTGCGTCTGCCCCGCACCCACCGTCGCGGTGGCGGCGTTGCCCTGCACCGCCATGCAATCGATCACGAGTTCGCCCGCGGCGCTGGGCACGGTCAGAGTCGCGAGACTGGTGCTGGCTTCGTTGGAGACGAAGGAGCCGTTGGGCGTGGTTTGATTCACACCGAAGAACGATGCCGCGCCAATCACGGCCTTGGAGCTGCTCGAAAACGTCACCGCTACATTGGCGGTACCGATGGGTGGATTGATCAGGCGCCACATCTCCATGCGGCGATCATTGGAGCCGGTACCTCCGTCGAGGAATCCGAGACGTGTCAGCGCGACGCCGTTGTACGTGCACGCCGTGACGGTCTTGTTGGAGTTGTAGACCGAGACATTGACGATCAGCACACGGTCCATGCCGACGCCGACGGTGTGCGCAAATGTGAAAGTGGTATTGGTGCCGACCAAGAGGCTGGTGGCGTCCAGCGCAACGGCACTCGCAGCCGGCCCGGCAAAAATAACCGCGAGGCACGCGGCGAGCGCGAGCACGAGGGGAAGCCGGTTCAGATGGTTAGTTGTCGGCATGGCAACGGGTTGTCGTTCGAATCAGCTTGTGAATTGCGCGCGGCATGTTGCAAGATGCGCACCATGCCGCTGTCAAACGGAACCCGTCTCGGACCATATGAAATACTTGCCCCGCTGGGAGCGGGCGGCATGGGCGAGGTGTATCGTGCCCGTGACACTCGCCTCGACCGCGTGGTTGCGGTCAAGGTGATCCCGTCGCACCTCGCCGCCGAGGCCGAAGTGCGACAGCGTTTCGAGCGCGAAGCGCGCGCAGTCTCCGCTCTCAACCATCCTCATATCTGTGTCCTGCACGATATCGGGCAGGAGGGCTCCACCTACTATTTCGTCATGGAGCTCATCGAGGGCGAAACGCTGGCCGCCCGTCTCGAAAAAGGCGCGTTGCCGCCCGACGAATTCCTTCCCATCGCGATACAGATTGCCGATGCCCTGGCGGTTGCGCACCGCGCTGGCATTGTGCACCGCGATCTGAAACCGGGGAACGTCATTCTCACGCGCAGCGGCGCCAAGCTTTTGGACTTTGGTCTCGCCCGCGCGACGGGACTCGCCGCGGCACCCGGTTCCGGTATGACCAAGTCGCCGACGCTCACGCGCCCGCTCACCGCGGAAGGCACCATCGTTGGCACCTTCCAGTACATGGCGCCGGAGCAACTGGAAGGCAAGGAAGCCGACGCGCGCACGGACCTGTTTGCCTTCGGCGCGGTGCTGTACGAAATGGCGACGGGCAAGCGCGCGTTCGACGGTGCCAGCCAGGCCAGTTTGATCGCGTCGATCATCAAGGAGCAACCGCGGCCGATGGGAGAAATCGTGCCGCTCACCCCGCCCGCGCTCGAGCACATCGTGCGCCGTTGTCTCGCCAAGCAGCCCGACGAACGCTGGCAGAGCGCATCCGATGTGAAACATCAACTCGAATGGATTCGTGATGCCGGCTCGCAGGCGGGAGTCCCTGCGCCGGTTGCCATGCATCGCCGCCACCGCGCGCGTGCTCTCTGGATAACGTCCCTCGTGTCCAGTGTGGCAGCGCTCGTCCTGCTCGCTTACATCGTCACGCACCGCGCGCAGCCATCGCAACCCATGCGCTTCAGCGTGCTTCCTCCGGATCGACATCTTTTCGATGGCGGGCAGTCGGACCTGGCGGTTTCGCCCGACGGCACCTCGATTGCCTGCGTGGCATCCGACAGCTCCGGAATGGCGCAGGCGTGGTTGCGGCGGTTCGACGCGACCACGTCACGGCCCATTCCCAACACGACCGGCGCCCAGCACCTGTTCTGGTCGCCCGACGGCAAGTACCTGGGGATGTTCACGAGCGAAAAGCTCCAGCGCGTTTCTCTTGCCGATGGTTCGGTGCAGATGCTGGCCGATTGTTCGGAGTCGCGCGGCGGCTCCTGGGGCAAGAACGGCGATATCGTGTTCCAGCCCGCGGCGGGCGGACCCATCCTGCGTGTGCGCGCGAGCGGCGGCGAGACAAGCGCGGTCACCGTGGTCGACACGGCAAACGGCGAAGACGCGCATCGCTTCCCGTCCTTTCTCCCGGACGGAAATCATTTCACGTTCGCAGTGTTGCCGGCGAAGGGCGGGCTCTTCGACATCAAGGTCGGATCGCTCGATGGCAAGTCGACGGGCGTCATCATGCGCGCGGAAGGCGCGCCCGTGTACGCCGCGCCCGGCTACCTGGTCTATCCGCGCGACGGGCGTCTGTTGGCGCAGCGCTTCGACACGGGCAGCCTCAAAACCATCGGGGATCCGATACCGCTCAACGAGGACGCGGGCCAGAGTGGTGGATGGAGCGGGGCACCGGCGGCATCTGTCTCGGAGAACGGTGTGCTCGTTCACAGCGCGGGCGGCTGGCCCAACACCGGGTTGATCTGGCTGGATCGCACCGGCCGCAATCTCGGCCGGCTGGCAACATCCCCGGGGGTCTACTCCGACGGAAATTTTTCCCGCGACGGGACCATGCTGGTGCTGTCCAAGTGGTCGACCAGCCAGACCACGTCGGATTTGTGGTTGGTGGACACCCGTCGCACGTTGGCCACGCGCTTCACGTTCGTCACCACGGAGAATGCACTCGCCAAGTTTTCGCCCGACGGGAAAACGGTTGCGTTCACGACGTCGCGCGATGGCCGCGAAAACCTGTACGTCAAGCCCACCAACAGTTCGACCGAAGAAAAGCGGCTTTTTACTTCCGGCGCGCTCTTCACCAAGCCCGAGGCCTGGACGCCCGATGGCAGCGGCATCGTTTTCAATACGTTGACGCAGGAGACAGGGGTGGATCTGTTTCTTTATTCGATAAAGGACGGAACGACGACGCCCCTGCTCACCACGCGCTTCAATGAGAGCGACGCGGCCATCTCGCCCGACGGACGCTGGATGGAGTACCGCTCGAACGAGTCCGGTCGCAGTGAGGTGTACGTGCGGTCGTTTCCGGATATGGGTGAGAAGTACCGGATTTCCGACGACCGTCTGGGCACCTCGGATGCGTCAAACTTCTACTGGACGGCATGGCGCTCCGATGGGAAGGAAATCCTGTTTCCCGGACTGGATCCGTTGACGGTCGTATCGGTCGCAGTGAACACTGCGGGTGGATTCCACGCCGAACCGCCCCGGGCGCTGTTCCGCATGCCGATCAATACCTACTACGTGGCGGTCACGCCCGCCGCGGACAAGCTGCTCAGTTTCGCGCCCGACACCGGCGGCATCCCGCCGGCGCATTCCGTGGTCCTCAACTGGACGTCCCTGCTCGAGCAGAAGTAGTGCGCCCGGGACGCGCCGCGCGACGATGCCGATGACACCGACGGCGCCCGCATGCTAAGATTGTGCTCCCGACACCTCATCGTCACGTTCTACAGGAAGTAAATGCAATCAACAGACAAAGTCAGGCTGGCCTTCGTGGGCTGCGGCGCGATCACGCGCATGGAGCATCTGCCCGCGGCGCTGCGCTCGCCACTCGTCGATGTCGCCGCTCTCGTGGACGACCGGGTGGAGAACGCGGTTGCGCTGGGCCGCATGTACGGACTGGCTGCCCGCGCGAGTCGCAACGTTACCGACGTGCTGGACGACGTGCAGGGCGTCGTGCTGGCGACACCCAACGACACGCACTACCCGATTGCGAAGCAGGTTCTGGAACGTGGCAAGCCCGTCCTGATCGAAAAACCGATCACCACGCGTTACGATCATGCGCTCGAGCTGTGCGACATCGCGGAAAAACATCGCACCTTCATTTCGGTCGGGTACCGGTTCCGCTTCTTTCCCAGCGCGCTCCTGTTGAAAAAATTGCTGGAAGAGAACTACTTCGGACGTGTGCTTTCGTTTCACTGCGAATTCGGCTCGGCCGGTGGTTGGACGCCGGTGTCCGGCTACAACATGGATCGCGCGCGATCGGGGGGCGGCGTGCTCGTGATCAACGGCACGCACTTTCTCGATCTCGCGCTGTTCTGGTTCGGCGACCCGGTTGGTCACGTCTACCAGGACGACAATTATGGAAACGTGGAGGCGAACTGCAAGGGGGCGTGGACCTACGACGGCGCGCGCGGTCGTTTCGACGGCAGTTTCTTCTTTTCCAAGACCATCAAGCTCACCAATCGCTTCCTGATTGAAACCGAACGCGGCCAGGTGGAATGGTCCGCCGCCGAAGCGGAAAAGATTCGCGTCATCGACAGGCACCGTCCCGACGTGAAATTCGAACTTTCCGCGGCGCAGGGTGGCGGCGCCGTCGACTCGTTTCGCGCGCAGATCGAAGAATTCTGCTCCAACACGCTGCATCCCGGCGTCATCAGCAGCGATGGACGCAACGGCGCGCGTTCCATTCGTCTCATCGAAGCCATGTATCGTGACGCCACGCGCCTGGACGAGAGCTGGCAACCCATTCGCGTCTGACAATGAGCAAACCACGCATTGCAATCGTCGGCGCCTCGGGCTTTGTGGGCGCGGCGCTGATCGAGCGCCTGTATTTTGACGAAGCCTGGCGCGACCGCTTCGAGTATGTCGCGTTCATCCGCGGCTTTGGAAATGCCGCGCGCCTGGCGCGACTTCCCATCAAGATCGAATCCATTGATCTGCTCGATTATCCGCGTGTCGAATCTGCGCTCGCCGGTTTCGATGCTGTTGTCAACTGCACGCGCGGCGATTCTGCGCTGATGCTCAAGGGGCTGCGCAACCTGATGCGCGCCGCCGAGCACAACCACGTGCGCAAGTTTGTTCATCTGAGCAGCGTCACCATTTATGGCGAAGATCCGGCGCCCGAGAGCGCGCGCGAAGACGCGCCGCTGAGCCCGCAGCGATCGTCCTACGGGGATATCAAGGCCGAACAGGACGACATGGTCTTCGGCCTGCACCGTCGCGGGGTGCCATCGATCATCCTGTGTCCATCGAACATCGGCGGACCGTACTCGGGCCTGATCATCGATGCCGTTGCCAGAATGATGGCCGGGGAAATCGTGCTTGTCGACGAAGGTCGCCATCCCACCAACATTGTGCACAACGACAATCTGGTGGAAGCCATCCTGACGGCGTTGGTCAGTGAAAAGGGATGGGGTGAGCGCTACTTCGTGAACGAAGCGGAGCCCGTCACCTGGAGGCAGTTCTTCGAGGATATTGCAGCGATGGTGGGAGTCGAACCGGCGTTTCCGCTCGTCACGCGGGAGGAAGTGCTGCGGAACATGCAGCGCGGCACACCGGCGCGCGCGGGTCTCAAGAGCCAGGCGGGGGCGCTGTTTTCCAGCGAGTTCCGCGAGGGACTGAGTGTTGTGCCCGCTTTCAAATCAATCAACGATTCGGCCAAGCGCGCTCTCAACAGCCTGAGCCCGCAATGGCAGGCGCGGATCCGCAGTCGCATCACGCGCCCGATTGTCATTCATCCCGTCCGCAACACGCGCAGCCTGGACCACAAGCTCACCACGGTGCAGGTACGCCGCGTGTATCATGCGCCCGAAAAGATCATGCGCGAACTGGGCTACCAGCATTTGCTCGACCGCCCGCGGGGAATGGAAACCACGCGCCGCTGGCTCGAGTTCGCCAACCTGATCCCGTCCCGGTCACATCCAGTTGTCCAGCCACACGTGAAGTGACGCCAGCGTAAACAGCTGGAATTCGTCAGCCAGGCTTTCTTTCGTCAAGAGGGGATTGCTCCGGTAGCTGGGCGAGGCGTCCAGCCTGGACGTGAGATACTTGCGCACTTCCGCATTGAGGATGTTGCTGCCGCCGCCTCCGAAGCCGGTCTTCTTGCGATCGGCGTGTTCCGCCGAAATATTGCGGCGGACGAGCTCGCGCAGAATATACTTGGGTGCTCCCGGCCGCTCTTTCATCCGATCCGAGAGCGAGAACGCGTAATTCATCACATCGATGTCGAGCATGGGCGCGCGTCCCTCGATTCCCGACGTCATGGTGAAGATGTCGCATCGCATCACCAAGAGCTCGGCCCAGCGCAAACTCACGTTCCACAGCACACTCAAAGCCGCCAGGCTGTAATCCTCCGGCCGCTCTACCCGTGACGTGATGCTGTCGTTCAACTGCCGGTACTTGTTGCGTCGGGGTCCGGCTCCGTACTTCTTCGCGATGATGCGCTCCGCCTGATAGTTCAGGAACGGCTCGTAGAGAAAATCCTTGATGATAGTTCCATTCGCGGCCGCATCGAAGCTGTCCGCCCAGTATGCAATTCGATTCCTGCGCGTATCCGGGCCGAACATGCGCGCCAGTCGCGCACACAACGGGAGCAGCGCGGATGCGCGCTGCAACTGCTGCATCCGGCGGCGGCCGTCTTCGAGATAGGAGAGATAGCCGTTGTAGCCCATGAAGAGCTCATCCGCGCCCTCGCCGGTTTCGATGACGATGACGCCCTGGGCGCGCGCCAGCTCGGAGAGCCTGGCCAGCAGCACCGACTCCGTCATGCCCGGGGTGCTGTTGGGCAGCACTACTTCATCGAGGAGACGGATGTACTCCCGGGTGTTGAGATCGATGGAGTGGTGGTTGGTTCCGTAGCGTTGGGCGATGGCGGCGGCCGCAGCGCCCTCACGCAGCGAAGCGGCAGAGTCGGTCATGTCCACCGAGATGGTGTTGACGCGATCGGTGTGCCGCGACATGTAATGGACGATGAGCGCCGAATCGATTCCTCCGGAGAGAAAAACACCGAAGGGAACCTCGCTGAGCATGCGCTTCTCGACGGCGCGGTCGAGAAGGTGGTCCAGAGTCCGGATCGCGGTTTCTTCGTCGTCGATGAGTTCGGTGCGCGGCTTGAGCGCGAATTCGAAGTACCGCGACGGAGTGGCCGGCGCGGAGAAGTTCTCGTCAGCAACCACATAGCTCCCCGGTTCGAGTTTGTAGATGCCGCGAAACAGGGAGTCGGGCGCGCGCACGCCGCCCATGGCCAGGACGGAATACAGACCGTCGACGCTGACTTCTTTTTTGTACGCGCGATCCTTCGATATCACCCCGGGGTCGCTCGCCATCACCAGGTTCCGGCCCAACAGCGCATAGTAGAGCGGCTTCTTGCCCACGGGATCGCGCGCCATCACGCAGCGACGCTTCGCTTCATCGACGATGATGATCGCGAACATTCCCTCCAGCATCTTGAAGCACTCGGTTCCGTATTCACGGTACAGATGCAGGATGACTTCGGTGTCGGAAGTCGAACGAAATACGACGCCGCGTTGCGCGAGTCCGTCCCGCAGCACCTGGTAATTGTAGATTTCGCCGTTGTAAGAGAGGTGGAAGTTGCCGTCGGGGGTGGTCATGGGCTGGTGACCGCGCTCCGAGAGATCGATGATGCTCAATCTCCGGTGGGCAAGAATCCAGTCCTTCCGGGCGCCTTCCAGATAGCCGCTGGCGTCGGGACCCCGGTTGCGCATGCAGTCGCGCAGCGTTTCTACTTCGGCGCGGGACCGGTCAACCGACTGATGATCGATGTTGTAGTAGCCGAGTATTCCGCACATAGAGATAGATTCCGGCGTGACGCGTGCAGGCCTCTGCTTTAACGATCGAGTGCGGCGTGAATGTCGTAGTGAGGCAGGTAGCCGCTCAGTGCCTGTCGCCGGCGCCAGCGCGCCGTCGTTTCATCTCCCGAATACCAGCGTCCGTCGGTCTTCCAGGGAACCGGTCCCGAGCACACGCCGGCCGAAAAGACGCGACCCGCGCGACGAAGCTGTCGTGACTCGGCCCTGCCCAACACCTTTGTCACACGACTCGCGATGCGATCACCCAGGCTCGCTTCGTTCGCGAGCTCACGCAGTCGCACCTGGTTGATGATCTTGAAGCGCGTGTAGCCGATGGAGCGGACGTGCGCCAGCAGCTCCTCGACATCAGGACCGATCTCGAACGACAGGTAGCGGGGTCGCGCATCGCGGGTCAGCGGCAGGATGCAGAACCGGTCCGCTCCTTCGATGTCCACTTTCATGTATTCCGGGACACCGTACTGTTTCATCAATTCGACCACGGGAAGTCCCGGTGCCGTGAACGAACCCGCCGGCTTCCGATCCGCAACGCGGTCCTGGAACATCGAGCTCGCCCCGAGGTCGTCGGCGCTCACCGTCAGTTCGACGGGCGCCGTGTCCGTCGAGATGGCGGCGTGAACGATGGTCAGGCGTCCGGTCGCAATCTCGTCACGAAAGCGCTGCTGCCCGCGTTCCACCAGCCGGGGATTGGCCTCTACCGCGACCACACGCCCACCGAGTTCCAGGTAATAGGCGGTGTCGGTGCCGTCGAACAATCCGATGTCGAAGATGGTCACGACCGACTTCCTTACTTCGCACCATCAGGCAACGGCGCGGGCGTGCGACCAAACATGGAACGCACGTCGTCGAACGTCACCAGTCTTGTCACGTAGCACACAATCGCGTACATCAACGTGTAGATGGCGCACGCGGCCAGGAGCTGAAAAAAATTCGTGACCGGAAACTTCTTGTAGGCGAGCCAGAGCACGGCGCCGGGTACCGCAGCGGCCAGGAACCGCTTGGCGAGCTCGGCAGTGGGGAACAACTTGAAGACCGACATCTTCACCAGGCGCGCCGAATAGACGAGTGTCACCACACCAATCATGGTCATGGTGAATACCGCCGAGATGGGCACGCCCAGGCGGCCGATGGCCTTGAAGAGCAGAATACCGAGTCCCAGGTTCAACGCAAAGCCCACAATGAAGCACGCCATCACAAAGACGGTGCGGTTCGACGCCTGAATGATCGCGCCGGTCTCCACCGATGAGCGCAGGAAGAGCAGCATGTAGATCATGAAGACCGGTGTCGCTGCGGCATACTGCGAGGTAAACAGAATCGTGATGAACGGGCGCGCGGTCAGCTCGAGAAACACGAACATGGGGAAGAAAAGTGTTGCGGTCTTGATGGTAGCGCGCCGCCACAGGTCGGCCATGGCGGCGAGATTGCCCGCCTTCTGATACTTCGAGATGAGCGGAAACGTCACGTTGCCGATCGAGGTCTGGATGACGTTGGCGAGGGGTACCTGGAAGGCGCCGACGCTGTAAACGGCGAAGGCTTCGCGTCCCATGTAGCGGCTGATGATGAACTTGTCCGTCTGCGAAACCAGGATGAGCGCAATGCCCGCAAGTCCCACGGGAACAGCGAAATGCGCCTGCTCACGGATCGACGCCCATGACACACCCCTGAAGGAAAGCTTGTAGCGCGCGTTGGTGTAGATGATGGCGAACAAGAGGCGTGCTGCAGAATAGAATGTCAGCGCCCAGATGATCGTGTTCACGTCGTGCGAGAGATACGACGCCGCAATCACCACCGCCGCCTGCACCCCCCACGCCGTGGCGTGATAGATCGACTGCGCGAGCGGCTTTTCCTGCGCGACGAAGATCACTTCCATGTAATCGGTGCCAATCCAGCCCAGCGTGAAGAAGCACAGCCGCCAGTAGAAGGCGCGCGCGGCTGCTCCCAGGCCTTCGCCGAGGTAGTGGCCCATGAGCGAGTAGATCACCATCGCGATGAGCGAACCGGTGATGAGGAACATCACGGTCTGCGTGATGTAGGCGCCGCGCTCTTCGCGCGTGTCGTGTCGCGGCAGGTAGTAGAGGAGGCTGCGCGAGAAGCCGAGAATCAGCATCGGCGTCAGTGTTTCGAGTATGAGCCAGAACTGGCGGTAGTAGCCGTATTCCTCGACGCTCAGGGTCCGCACGTTGACGAGCGGAACCACGAACATGACCGCATACGAAAGCAGGCGGCCAATCATGAGGGTGGTGACCTGGTGGCTGACGGAACGGGACAATCAGGGCCTCTGAAAAAGCGGAAATTCGGTTCGTTGGAACAGAGAGTATATCAGTTTTGTGGCGGCCCCGTGCGGAAATCGTGCCAACCTATTTTGTTGCATCCACGACCCAGAAGGCACCGTGGCGTTCGAGCAGTTGTGCGCGTCGCTTGTCGCTGAGTACCCAGTCCGAAATCGGCAGATGGCTCAGCGGAATCTCCGACAACTCGCTCCTTGCACCGGTGATGCGCAGGTCAACGCGCGCAAAGTGCGACAGCACGCGCCGGAGCTCGGGCTCGGTGTAGTAGCGCGAAATGGGCGCGCCCGGGCTGTCTTTGCTGTACTTGTCGGTAACGGAGCGGATGAACTCGTCGACATTGAACTTGCTCCGCATGAGCCCGCCGCCCAGCACACCCTTTCTGACGATGTCCTGGTAGAAGTACCTTGCACCGCCCCGACGATAGACCATCAGGAATGCGCGCCCTCCGGGCTTGAGCACGCGGTGCACCTCCCGGTAGCAGCGTGCGTCGTCGGCCGCATGATGCAGAACGCCCCAGGCGGCGACCAGATCGAACGTGTTGTCGGGATAGGGAATATTTTCCGCGCTGGCGACCTGCAGCTTGACGTCGGAATCGCGAAAGCGATGACGGCAGAGCTCCATGTGGCTCCTGCTGAGGTCGATGCCGTGCACCTGCGCGCCGGCGCGGACCAGTTCGTTCATGAGCCATCCGGTTCCGAATCCAATCTCGAGCACCGGCTTGCCCTTGAACGCGGAGTAGTCGATCAATCCCGCGAGGAGCGGCTCGTTCGGCTTCTGCATGTGACGCCACTGGTCGCGCAGCACGCACTCCATGTCTTCAAAAACCTTCTCGGGTGTGGCGCCGGAGCCGTAGACCATCGGAAAAGTGGTCCAGAAATCCTGAACCTGGGTTTCCGATACGGCGCCCGACTCGGGCTGCGGGTTGGTCATCTTCGTCAAGACGTACTCCTCGTGCATGAGCGGCGGTTGTAATGCGGTCCCGGGCATATGGCTACGCGCAGTGCATAGATTGTAGCACACCGGCACGGCAGATCGAGCGCATGGCGGGCGCGCTCGCGCGCGCTTCTTCGCGGAAGCTGGTGGACGCGAGGTTCCGGCTTTTCCTGGCGGAGGTCGCCGACGCGAGGTCTATAAGAAACAAAAACGGCCCGAGTTTGCACTCGGGCCGTTCGTTGGGATGCCTGGTCAGGTGACCGGACTACCAGCGGCCACCGCCGCCACCGCGACGCTCGCCACCGCCGCCGCCACGACGCTCTCCGCCGCGACCGCCGCCGAAGCCACCGCCACCGCGCGGACCACCGCCGCCACCGCCACCGGTGCGCTCACGCTCCTGAGCCTCGTTCACCTTGATGGTGCGGCCGTCGAGCTCCTGCCCGTCCATTGCCGCCATCGCGTCCATCGCGTCTTTGGGATTCGCGAAGGAAACGAAACCGAACCCGCGGGAGCGGTCGGTCTCGCGATCCTTGATGACCTTCGCTTCCAGAACTTCACCGAATTTTTCAAATGCGCGCCGGAGCCCCTCGTCGGTGGTGTTCCAGCTCAAGCTTCCAACAAACAGTTTCTTAGACACGATACATTCTCCTTTGAACGTTCCCGCGATGCGATAGGCTCCCAATCAAAACAGGACTTAACAAATCCGACGAGAATCTCCGCACCATCGGACACACTACTTCCGAGCATACTTCATACCCGGGGGGTAGTCCACAAGGCATTTGTTGCCGGGGGGTTCAGCGCGAACGGGCGAGGTAAGGCGTGGGGTATGTTCCCGTGAAGCAGGCGTGGCAAAAATCGCCGGGTTCCCCGAACTCGCGCGCGACAGCATCCAGCCCCTCCTGGGAGAGATACGCCAGCGAATTGGCGCCGATATGCTTCGCAATCTCTTCCACCGACTGGTGCGCAGCCACGAGCTCGGCCTTCTCCGGTGTGTCGATTCCATAATAGCAACAGCCAACGATGGGCGGTGAGGCAATACGCACGTGCACCTCGATGGTGCCCGGGTCGACGCCAGCGTCGCGCGCGGCATCACGCACCATGCCGATCAGGCTGCGCAACGTGGTAGAGCGCACCAGCGAGTCATCGACAATCACAAACTTGCGATACTGACGCAGCAGGGATTGCATGACCGTGAACTTGAGACGCACGAGGTCTTCGCGATTGGCCTGGCCCGCGATCTGGAATGTGCGCGGGATGTACGGATTGCGCACCAGCAGTTCGCGCAGGGGCTGGCCGCTCTCGCCCGCGAAGCCGCTGGCCGCGTAGCGCCCGGAATCGGGCACCGGGACCACGGCGGCGTCGTGCACGGGATTCTCGCTGGCCAACCGGCGCCCGAGCAGATGGCGGAAGTGTCCCACTTCCTTCTTGTCGGTGAACACACGGCTGTCGGGTCGCGCAAAGTAGATGGCTTCGAAGACGCACTGCTGGCGCGGCTGTTTGGTGGGCACGGCCTGGTAGTGTGTGCGGCCCCCGTGAATGTCGAAACGGATCACTTCGCCGGGATACACCTCGCGCTCGATCTGGGCATCGTGCTCGTGAAATGCGCATGACTCCGACGCAAACACCACCGCGTCGCGCCATCTCCCGAAATAGAGCGGGCGAAAGCCGTGCGGATCGCGGTACAGATACAGCTCGGTGAGGGTCATGAGGCAACCGGAGTAGGCGCCGGGTGTGGTCTCCATGAGCCCGCGAATTCCGGCGACAAGGTCGCCTCCGTTCTGGCGAGCGCCGTGGAGGATCTTCTTCAGGATCACTTCACCATCGTTGCCGGAGAGCATGACGGTGCCGTTCTTCTCCAGGTTCTGAATCTCGGATTGCAGCAGGGGCAGGTCGCCGTTGGTCGCATTGGAGTAGAAGCCGTCCAGCAAAGTCATCCAGTGCGGCTGCGCGGATATGGCGTCGGTGCCTCCCGCGGTGGCATAGCGCGTCTGCGCGATGGCGATGAGTGGCTTCAATTTCGAGAAGTGCTCGCGGCGTTCCTTGGTAAACACCTGTGACACGAGCCCGCGATCCTTGAAGTGATCGAACTTGTGCCCGTTGCTGTAGGTGCATCCAAAATTCTCCTGGCCGCGGTGCTGCAGGTTGAAGCCCTGCAGACCGAAGAACTTTTCCAGCGACGGATCCCATTTCGTCGCGCAATAGCCCAGAACTCCGCACATGGTGGTCGATCTTTCGGAAAAAGAAAATTTCGTTCCCGTGGGGGCGACCTTGACGGCCCGCCCATGCGATGCTATTACCAGAGCGGCAAAGATAGGCCCGCGCGGCTGCTCTGGCAAGCCCGTCGTTCCTATCCTGAAACGCCTTCTTTAGAAACACGATTTTGACCGCCGGCCGCCGCTGACGTGCACTTTTTTCGTTCCTGCTCCATTGCAATCCTGCTGGCCGGACCCGCGTGCCTGGCGGCTCCCGCGCGCGCGCAGGCACCCGCCACCGGCAGCATCGCTGGTCACGTTTCCGACGCCAAGACCCGCGAAGCGCTGACGTTCTGCAACGTGGTGCTGCAGAAGGTCGGCGGCACCATGACCGATATGCAGGGAAACTTCCTCCTGCGCGGCATTCCTGCCGGGACGTATCACCTGGTCATCTCGCGCATCGGCCACAAGAGCTTCGAGCGCGACAGCGTCACGGTCACGGCCGGCGACACCACACGCATCGACGCCGCGCTCGAGCAGGCACCCGTACGCGTCAATCCCGTGGTGGTTACCGCGACGCGTACAGAGCAGACCGTGCGCATGGCGCCGGCCAGCGTCGCCGTGGTCGACAAGGAAGACATCGAGAAGAAGGCGCCCACCACGTTCGATCAGGCCATCGAAGCGGTGGGAGGATTGAACGCGTTTCGCACCACCGGAATTTCAGTGCAGTCGATGCAGATTCGCGGCAGTTCGGACGTCGCGGGCGGCGGTGTGGGCAATCGCGTGCTGCTGCTTGTGGACGGGCGCCCCGCGCTTACGTCGGATTCGGGCGGGGCGTTCTGGAGTCTGGTGCCCACCCAGTTCGTCGATCACATCGAGATTGTGAAGGGCGCGTTCTCCTCCCTGTATGGCTCGACGGCAATGGGCGGCGTGGTCAACGTGATCACCAAGCAGCCCGGCAAGGACACGGTGGCACGCCTCGATATGAAGCTTGGTTTCTTCGAACAACCGGCGCCCGCGATCCAGTACACAGACGAGACGCCACTGCAGAGCGAAGTGACGGCCGATCTGTCGGGATCGCTGCGCCACTCGAAGCGCGACGTGCGCTATCTATTGAGTGCCAGCCGCAAGTCATCGGACGGTTTCAGCGAAAACACGCAGTACACCTTCTATGACCTTTACGGGAAGCTCATCTTCGATGTGACCGACGAGCGCAAGCTCGAGCTCACGCTGGGAGGTGGCCAGGCCAAAAACGACTATCCGCATTCGTGGCTCGACGCGGACCATCCGCTGGAGGTGCGCCCGTCATGGGAGGACGATCGCCAGCAGAAGAACTACGGAAGCGTCGATCTGCACTACAGCGCGCTATCGGGGAATCGCACGCGGCTCTCGTCGCGCATGTACTACTACCACCACGAGCAGATCTCGCGCTTCAACCAGGACGATCCCGATCTGGAGATTCCCTCCAACGAGCCGTTCGGGTTCGAAACGCAGATCAAGGGTGACAAGACCGGGTGGATCACGCAGGTCGACCATCGCCTCAACGACAAGAACCGGTTGGTGGCTGGCGCCGACTTCATGTTCGACGTGGTGCACTCCTCGCCGGACACCACACTCTATGGAGACCACCAGATCAACAACTACGCGGTCTTCGCGCAGGACGACATCGACCTGTCGAAGACGGTCACCGCGACCGTGGGCGCCCGCTACGACTGGAACCATCTCGTGGGCGGGAAGACGCTCGAGCAATTGAGTCCCAAGGTGGCGATGGTGTGGACGGCGCGCAAGGATCTGGCGCTGCGCGCTCTGTTCGCGCAGGCGTTTCGAGCGCCCACCGTTGCAGAGCTGTTTCTCCAGCGCGAACTCGGCGGCGGCATCGACTTCGTACCCAACCCCGAACTCGGCGCCGAGCACATCGTCGATTCCGAGGAAGTGGGCGTGCGCTGGAATCCGAAGCCAATCTTCGGCCTCGACACGGCCGCGTTTCGCTACCACTACGAAGACATGATCTACTGGGTGGAGATTCCGAATACGAGCCCGGCGCAGTACCAGGTGCAGAATCTCACGTCAGCCGTGATGTCGGGTGTGGAGACCACGGTGACTTCCACCGTGCGCGCGCTGACTTTGTCCGCCAACTACACATTTCTGGATGCGCGCGACGAATCGCCGGGCCGCAGTGATGACAAGCTGGCGTACCGCCCGCGCCATACCGCCAACTTCGGTGCCGATCTCGGGCTGGCCCGGCGCTGGATGCTGCACGGCGATGCGCGCTATCGCAGCCAGATCGAGGAAGTGTTCCTCTATCCGCTGCAGGCGCCGGATGCCTACTGGGTGTTCAACGCCAATGTGCAGTTCCGACTCTCGGAGATGGTGAATCTCTCCGCCAAGGTGAACAACATTTTCGACGAACAGTACGAGGAGCTGGCGCGCTACCGCATGCCGGGGCGCAACTGGATCTTCGGAGTCTCACTTCGGTTCTAACTCGTGAATGGGAAAGAGACACGCCCCGGCGGATCTCTCATCCACCGGGGCGTGTCGAACGGACTTCCTCAGATCAAACTGCTGATCACTTCAGCATGACGATCTTGCGGACCTCACTGTAGGAGCCCGCAATCATCCGCACAAAGTAGATTCCAGACGCCGCAGAGCGTCCCCTTTCATCCGTACCATTCCAGCGTACGGAGTGATCGCCGGCGGGCATCGTCGCGTCGACGAGCGTCCGCACCAGCGTACCCTTCACATCGTAGACGGCGACGGAGACTGCCATGCTGGAAGCCAGCGAGAAATCGATCGTCGTCTGGGGATTGAACGGGTTGGGGTGGGCGTTCCACAACGTCGTGGCTCTCGCCTTCGGCGTGTCGGGCGTGTTCGGCGTGGTTTGAATCTTCGGATCACCGCCGCGTCGGGCCGGCTCATCGGGCAGAACGACCGGCGCGCCCAGGGCATAGATGTTGGACACCAGGTAGTTCCGGCCCGGCGTAGTGGAGAAGTGCAGGCCGATCGGACCATCGCTGATGGTCCTCGCATCTGCCTCACCGTCCTCCACGCTGAAGGTCGCGAAATCGTCCGGCCCCGAAAGGGCGGAAAGCTGACCCGGCGTCTTCGGTTCGAAGGTGGCCGCGAGGTCGGCTCTGCCGTCCTTGTTGACATCGACGATTCGGCTCCCGGTCGCCTTGAGCAGTTGGGCGGTGTTGCCGACGTAGATGTTCCTGGTATCGATACCGTACACGTTGAGCGAGCTCGTGCCGGGAATCACCAGCGCGAAGGAGGTCGCGTTGCTCTCGAGCGACGTGCCCGCCGCGTTGAAGCCCGCCGCGCAGGCGGCGCTGGCCGACTGATCGTGCGGCACATGCACACACGTTGTGTCGAGCGACGAGTTGCCCGACGAATCACTCGCCTTGTAGATGATCGTGTACGTGCGGCCGTCTTCGCCTCCCATGCGCTCCGAGCGCAGGCTCATGCACACATCGGGGGTGTCGAGCAATTCATCCTGAATGTCGTTCTCCGTATTGCCGTCGCCCTTGGCGTTGTCCAGCTCATCCGACGTGACGCTGAACAGCACAAAAGTGGGGTTCGGATCGCAGATGTCAGTCACCGTGACCGCGGCACAGACCTCGACCAGCTTGTGGTTGGGCGGCCATAGCACGTTGCGATTCAACACCACGTCGATGACGGGTGGCGTGGTGTCCTCGACCGTCAGTTTGGCGGTGCAGGTCACGTCGTTGCCCGCATCGTCGGTAGCGGTGAAGGTCACCGTGGTGGTTCCCTCCGCAAAGCAATCCGGTGCGTCATCGGTGAGCGTGGGAGTCGCGTCGCAGATATCCGTGGCCGCGAATTTGCTCAGCCAGTCGGCCAGATCGATTTTCGCCACACCACAGTGACTCGAGCACTCCACCACCGTATCCACCGGACAGTATGTGATCGTCGGGTCGGTCGTATCCTCCACCTTGACGTCCGCCGTGCAGGTCGCCGTGTTGCCGGCGTCGTCGCGGGCCGTGAACGTCACGGTGGTGGTGCCGTCCGCGAAAGTTGAGGGCGCGTTGTTGGTAATGGTCGGCGTATCGTCGCAGTTGTCGGTGGCCGTAGCCCCGCTCAGGAACGCCGCAATCGCAGGATTCGCCGACGTCGTTCCTCCGAACTCGGTGCACTCCACGGTGATATTGGACGGACACACGATCGTCGGCGCCGTGCTCTCGAGCGGGATGAAGTCGAAGTGGTAGTCCAGGTCCCCCGCGTTGCCACTGTTGTCGCTCCACACCGTGTAGGCGACACAACTGGTGGCCGCCACTCCGATGTAGTCGAGATAGTTATTGGAGGTGCGGCTGGCATTGGCGGTCGATTGGTCCGACGGATTATCCGTGACCTTGGTGTTGGCGCTGAAACTGGCGCCGCCGGTCGTGCTCAGCGCGTGGTACACGTGCACCTTCTGATTGTTGGCGTCGTCCCGCGCGTCGTAGAAGACCACGCTGAGATTTCCGCTGGAATCGTCGACGTCGCACATCGGCAGGAACTGGCTGCGCGTGGTGGCGTCGTCGTTGACCTGCACGGGCCCGCTCCAGGTGGTGCCACCGTCGTTCGAGGTCCGACAGAAGATGTCCGTGTTCGGTGAGGAACCGTTCATGTACACGAAGTAGAGCCGACCATTGTTGGCACCGCCGCTGCGGTCGACGTCGAGAGACCCCTGCGGGCTGACGTTGCGATCGGGCTGCGGGGGAATGCTGATGTTCAGCCCGGCGAAGACCGTGGTGATCTGGTGATCCGTGCCCCAGGTAACTCCGCCGTCGGTGGAACGGTCGATCAAGAGTTCGCCGTCACCGAAATCGTGCCACGAAACGTAAACCTCGCCGTTGGGGCCGACGGCCGGGTCCGCGGTCAGGCCGCGGTCGATGCCGGCGTTGGCGTCGTCGGCGATGATCGTGGGCGCCGACCAGACATTCCCGCCATCGGTGCTGCGGGAGACGACGATGCGCTGATCGGTGTTCCCGCTTTCGGTCACGTTCTGTGTCCACGCGATATACACGTTCTGCTGGTTCGCGTTGACGTTGTCGCGGCCGGTGGCCAGCAACCACTTGTCGTTGCCGGGCAGCGTGCCGATCGAGTTCTGCGTCGAAATGGTGCGGAACTGGCCGTAGGACTGTCCCCCGTCGGTGCTCCGGCATACCACGACGCTTTCACGGCGCGTCGATCCCGAGAAGTCGCGCACGCCGTACGCCACAAAGACATTGCCGTTGGCGTCGAACGCGACGGCGGGGTCGAACCGGAACGTGCTGGTGAAGCCATCCTGGGCGTTGCCGAGGGCGACGCGTGTCCAGGTGGCACCGCCATCGGTGGAGAAGAACGTGTCCATGGTGCTGAACCCGCCCGCCGTGTGCCCGACTATGACCAGATTCCGAGAATTGGTCGGGTTGACGTCGATGATGACCTCCGATTGATTGCCGGAGAGATTGCTCACGACGACGTCGGTTCCGAGCAGAACGGTATTGGGACTGAGAGGATCATTGAGCAGGGACGAAGATTCGTTGATGACGTCCGGCAACGATGTCCGGGGCGGCGTATCGGCGTCACTTGCGAACGATGCCGCCGGGATTGCCGCCAGGAGTACTGCAATCAAGAGCGCTTTGTGTTTCATCTCAGGGCTCCTCGAGATGACAGGCGAAAAGCGATGGGTGGAATAATGCGGCTGGAATGCCGGACCGCGACGCCGCGTATGCGGCCGGCGGGATTCACAAATGGCTCATCGTCGGCACCTCCCAGAAGTGCGGACCGACACCAATGCAGCGAGCCGCGTTCCGACCGCGCCGGGAATTGGAAGAAAGGAAGGAAGCCGGCGGAAAGCGAGTGGACACGCATTATAGCGCCGCGGCATTGGCATTTTCCAGCGGCAACGTGAAAATATCTCCGTGCATTGACAAGCGGCGGCGGGGCGCCCATGCTTTCCGCATGAGATGGCAGATTCTTCTTATTTCCGTGCTCATGGCGTGCAACGTCGACGAACCTGCGGCGGTCGGGGAAGGCGTCCAGGTTGCGGTCGATCGTGATGCATACACGGCCGGTGACACGGTCAACGTGAGCATCCACAACGGGCTGGATTCGCTCCTTACCACCTACAACCACCAGTCGTACTGCTGGATCGCCCGGCTGGAACGGGCGGTATCCCAGGGGTGGGAACTCACGGGTCCGTGCTACTCCATGCAGCCCACCGAGGAGCAGAGCCTCGCCCCCGGCGAGTCGTGGTCCCTGCGCCTGCCCGTCACGTCGCACAAGGATGCGTATCCCGCGGTGATCGAGAGCGGACGCTACCGTTGGGAGTTTGTCTATGCGGTGGGCCCGGGTTTCTCTTTTGCGCAGGCGCGACAGGCTTTCTCCTCCGCTTTCGTCGTAAGATGACAGCGGACCGGTGCGTTGCGCCCGGCAAACAATTCCCCCCGGCATTCACTGCGATTGATCGCGTCTTCGTCGTCGCCGGGTGGGTTCTTACCTCATTGCTGGCATATTAGTTGCGGATTCGCCCCGAACCGTTCCTCGCGAACGCACGGGAAGACCCGCGGAACGGAGGACAATCATGGCTGGAACAGCGCTCAACGGAAACGATATCTGCAGAAAGCTCGACGAGCTCGAGGCCTCCGGCGCCGGCTTCGACCGGCTGCTCTCGGGTGCGGTCGACTACCTGCACCACGCCCATCCTGATTTTCATTGGACCGGTGTGTACGAGCTCTTTCCCGACAACGTGCTGCGCCTGGGGCCGTTCATCGGCGCGCCCACGGATCACGTGTTCATATCCGTAGGTAAGGGCGTGTGCGGCAGTGCAGTTGCCGAAGGTCGCGACAAGAACGTGCCCGATGTTTCCAAGGAGCCCAACTATCTTGCATGTTCCAGCTCCACGCGTTCCGAGCTCGTGGTTCTGATCCGCAAAGATGATCAAATTTATGCGCAGATCGACATCGACTCGCACGAGATCGATGCCTTCGACGCACACACAGAGACCGAAGTGAAGAAGGTCGCCGACTGGCTTGCGCGCGCCTATGCGTCGCGCCAGCACACGGCTGGCTGATCCAACGCGGGCCCGGGGAAGTTTGAGCAGAAAAACCGGCATCCTCGAGCTCGACTCCGTCGATTCGCTCCGCCGCCGCGTCGAGGAACTGGAGCGTTGGTTCCAGACCCAGGACCGGCAAATCCTGTTTCTCGAGCGCGAGCGCCAGAAGCTGTCCGCGCTCACCAACCACACCGACGCGGGCTTTCTCGTTTTTGATACGCAGCTCCAGGTGCGCTGGATGAACAACGTGTGCCGCGACTGGTTCGGCACACGAGAGACCACGCCGCGCGAGCTCGTGCGCTGTTGCGATGCGATGTGCGGCCAGCGCGAGCCGTGCGAGGACTGCCCGGTTGCCAAAACCGTGCTCACGGGATCGGTGTCGCACCACGAGCTCCGCCTCGAGGTGGACGGCGAAACCCGGCACATCTACGCCACCAGCATGCCCATCAAGTCGCACGACAACCACGTCGACGAGGCCATGCTGATGCTGCAGGACATCACCAATCTCGAAGTGTTGCGGCGCTCGCAGGAGGCATCGGTCAAGGCCAAGGAGCTGGCCGAGTCGGCCAGCCGTGCCAAGAGTGAGTTCCTCGCCAACATGAGTCATGAAGTGCGCACGCCGATGACGGGCGTAATGGGAATGACGGGCCTCCTGCTCGACACACAACTCACGGACGAGCAACGCGAGTACGTGCGCGTCATTCAATCCTCGAGCGAAGCGCTGCTCACCATCATCAACGACATTCTGGATTTCTCGCGCATCGAAGCGGGACGAATGACCATCGACCCCATTCCGTTCGATCTGCAGAATACCGTCGACGAGGTCGTAGCACTGATCGGCGAGAAGGCGGGCAAGAAGGGAATCGAGTTCATCGTGCGCTACGCGCCCGGGCTCCCGCAACGCGTGGTCGCCGACGCCGGACGAATCCGCCAGATTCTGTTGAACCTGGTGGGCAATGCGCTCAAGTTTACGGATTGCGGGCACGTCATGGTGAGCGTTGAGCGCGTGGACGCGGGCGGCCCGCTGGCAAAGATCAAGTTCTCGGTGGAAGACACCGGTATCGGCATCGAACCCGACAAACTCGACGCGGTGTTCGAAAAATTCACCCAGGCCGACGGTTCGATCACGCGACGATACGGCGGTACCGGGCTCGGACTTTCGATTTCGAAACAGCTTGTCGAGCTGATGGACGGCGAGATCTCGGTGATGAGCACGCCGGGTCGCGGTTCGACCTTCGTTTTCACGCTGACCATGCCGGTGAGCGACGACGAGCCGGTGCGCGCCGCGCCGCTTGCGGACCTGAAGGGCGTGCGCGTGCTGGTGCTGCACCAGCACGACAAGGTACGCGCAGTGCTGGGTGAGCAGCTCGAGGCGTGGGGAGCGCGACGCACAGGTGTTGCCACCGGCGCCGACGCGATGATGGAGCTGCGCACAGCGGCGGCGGCGGCGATCCGTTTCACATTGCCATCATTGCCGACAGCGTCGAAGATCTTCCCGTG
>CAZULB010000024.1:29766-30412 GCA_964621155.1 uncultured bacterium
GAGCAGCTCGAGGCGTGGGGAGCGCGACGCACAGGTGTTGCCACGGGAGCGGCCGCGATGACGGAACTGCGCAGCGCGGTGGCGGCGGGAGATCCGTATCACATCGCCATTGTTGCCGACAGCGTCGAGGATCTTCCGGTGGAAGCGCTGGCTCTCGCGGTGAAAAGCGACGCGACCACGGATGCGACGTGCCTGGTGATGCTGACTTCGCTGGGAGCTCAGGGCGATGCGGAGCGACTGCGCGCGGTCGGCTTCGATGCCTACCTCACGCGGCCGACACGGCCGTCACAAATGGCGGGCGTGATATCGGCGGTATGGAGTGTCAAGCGTCACGGTGTGCGCGAAGTATTTGTCACGCGCCACACGATCGAAGAAGCGCGCCGCAAGAAATCCGACTAGTTTGCGAGTTCGCTCGGGGAGCGCATCCTGACGCGCATGCGCTTCTGTAGGAGCGGGCACGCAGGGCCAGACGCCGGCCACCCCCGACCCAGCACACACCCTTCGCGTGCCGAGGTCCCCCGCCGCCGAAGCCCCCAGCAGGGCGTCCGCCCCCGACTGGTCGAGGATGGTGCGCGAATCCACCTTGGAGGCGACCTGGAACGCGATGCGCGTGGGGATGTTGGCCTTGATCAGGCCGGTGATCACG
>CAZULB010000025.1:0-30045 GCA_964621155.1 uncultured bacterium
TCGATGAAGCGTGGGGGAGAAGTCATGTACACGTTGCCACGCATCGCCGCGCTGCGCTCGATGGTGTACAGCCACACCGTTCATCATCGCGGACAGCTCACGGTGTACCTGCGTCTCAAGGACGTGCCGGTGCCGGGCGTCTATGGCCCGACGGCGGATGAGATGTAGCGAAAACTGCGCTCGCGGAAGAAATGAAACAGGCCACCGAAAGCAACTTCGGTGGCCTGTTTTGTCAGGTGCGCCCCAGATGTGGGCCGCGAGGATGGCGGTCGTGGAAGGAGGAGAACACGTCGCGCATCCTCGCGGCCGATAGCGCCGCCGGCAAGGGCGGCGTGAGTGCTAGAACTGCTCGGACTCGGTCGATCCGGCCATGCCGAGGGTCGATGAGAGTCCGCTGCTCGCAATCTCGTTCACGAGATCGAAGTATCCGGTGCCGGCGAACTCCTGGTGCCGGATGGCTTCGTAGCCGCTCTTCTCGGCCGCGAACTCCTGCTGCTGGAGCTCCGAGTACGCGCCCATGCCGCGGTCGCGGTAACCCTCCGCGAGCTTGAACATGGCGTGGTTGAGCGAGTGGAAGCCGGAGAGCGTCACGAACTGATACTTGTAGCCCATAGCGCCGATGCGGCTCTGGAACTCCTCGATGGTTCTCTCGTCGAGATTGGCCTTCCAGTTGAAGCTGGGCGAGCAGTTGTACGCCAGCATCTTGGTGGGGAAGCGCTCGTGGATGGCGTCGGCGAAGGCCTGCGCCTCGTCGAGGTCGGGGTGCGAGGTTTCGAACCACACGAGATCGGCGTAGGGCGCGTAGGCCAGGCCGCGTGAGATGGCCTGCTCGAGCCCCGCGCGCACACGGAAGAAACCTTCGTGGGTACGCTCGCCGAGGAGGAACTCGCGATCGTACGCATCCACATCACTCGTGATGAGCGCGGCGCTGCCCGCGTCCGTTCTCGCGATGATGAGTGTATCGACACCCATGACGTCCGCAGCCAGACGCGCGCTCACCAACTTGGTAACAAACTCCTGCGTCGGCACGATGACCTTGCCGCCCAGATGGCCGCACTTCTTGACCGACGCCAGCTGGTCTTCGAAATGAACCGCCGCCACGCCTTCGCGGATCATGGCCTGCATGATCTCGTAGGCGTGCAGCACGCCGCCGAAGCCGGCCTCGGCGTCCGCCACCAACGGCACCAGCCAGTGCGTCTTGTGGCCGTTCTTGCCGTTGCCGTTTTTGGCGTGATGAATCTGATCCGCGCGCAGCAGCGCGTTGTTGATACGACGCGCAAGGAGCGGAACGCTGTCGCACGGATACAGAGAGAGGTCGGGATAGACCGCGGAAGCGCTGTTGGCATCCGCCGCCGTCTGCCAGCCCGAGATGTAGATGGCTTTGAGGCCCGCGCGCACGTGCTGGATGGCCTGGTTGCCCGTCACGGCCGAGAGCGAGTGAATGTACGGTTCGGAATGAAGGAGATCCCAGAGACGCTCTGCTCCCATTTTCGCGAGCGAGTGCTCGATGTGGTACGAGCCGCGCAAACGCCAGACGTCCTCCGGCGAATAGGGACGCTCAATCCCTTTCCAGCGTGGCGATGTCTTCCAGGCGATCGCCAGCCGCTGTGTGAAGGTGCGCTTGTCCATGGTTGAGAGTCCTCCTTGAAAGCAGAGCTGTGCACGCGCTTGCTGCGTGCGATGTCGACCCGATTGAGACTCAGTCCAGAAGCTCGTACGCAAGAGACGGCATGAACTCGGCGAAGTCGTCGCTCGTCATCATGCCGGCAAACAGCTTGGCCGCGGTTTCGTAGCGGCCCTCGTTGTATGCCGTCTCCCCGGCGCTGTGCCGCATACGCGCCATCTCTTCGTCCAGGATGGCGTGCACGAGTTCGCGCGTCACCACGCGGCCGTCGTCGAGACGCGCACCGTGACGAATCCACTGCCACACCTGCGAGCGCGAAATCTCCGCGGTGGCGGCGTCTTCCATGAGGTTGTAGAGCGGCACGCAGCCCATGCCGCGCAACCACGACTCCAGGTAGAGCACGCCCACGTTGATGTTCATGCGCAGACCCTTCTCGGTGATCTGGCCCGAGGGAACCTTGATGAGGTCGGCCGGCGTGGTCTTGACGTCCTCGCGCGCGACGTGGATCTGGTTGGCCGCGGGCATGTACACGTCGAAGATTTCCTTCGCGATCGGAACCAGCGCCGGGTGCGCCACCCAGGTGCCATCGTGGCCCGCGCGCACCTCGCGCTGCTTGTCAGCGCGCACTTTGGTGAGCGCCGCTTCGTTGGCAGCGGGGTCGTTCTTGATGGGAATCTGCGCCGCCATGCCGCCCATGGCGTGGATGCCGCGGCGGTGGCAGGTCTGGATCAACAGGTCGACGTAGGCCTTCAGGAAATCGCGGTCCATGGTGACCTGGGCGCGATCCGGGAGCACGAACTCCGGATGGCTGCGGAAGCGCTTGATGAACGAGAAAATGTAATCCCAGCGGCCGCAGTTGAGGCCCGCCGAGTGCTCGCGCAGCTCATAGAGAATCTCGTCCATCTCGAACGCGGCCAGGATGGTTTCGATCAGCACGGTGGCGCGAATGGTGCCGCGCGGAATGCCGAGCTCCTGTTGCGCGTGGATGAACACGTCGTTCCACAGCCGGGCTTCCATGTGGCTTTCCATCTTGGGCAGGTAGAAGTACGGGCCGCTGCCGCGTTCGATCAGCTCGTGCGCGTTGTGGAAGAAGAACAGGCCGAAGTCGAACAGGCTCGCCGGTACCACGGCGCCGTTGACGCGCATGTGGCGTTCGTCGAGGTGCCAGCCGCGCGGTCTCACGATAAGCGTCGCCGTCTTTGCGTTCAGGCGATAGATCTTGCCCGGGCTCTCGAACTCGATAGTGCGGCGCACGGCATCGCGCAGGTTGGCCTGTCCCGCGATGCAGTTGTCCCAGGTGGGCGAGTTGGAATCCTCGAAGTCGGCCATGTAGGTGCTGGCGCCGGAATTGAGGGCGTTGATCACCATCTTGCGGTCGACGGGACCGGTGATCTCGACACGGCGGTCCATGAGGTCGTGCGGGATCGCGGCCACCTTCCAGTCGGCGGCCCGGATCTCGGCGGTCTCAGCCAGGAAATCGGGGAAGTGACCCGAGTCGATTTCCTTCTGCCGGATGACGCGAAGCTTGAGCAGCTCGTCGCGGCGGGCCGTGAAGCGTCTCGCCAGCCCGGCGACGAACCGAATGGCGTCCGGAGTCAGGATCCCGGTCTCGACCGCGTCGGCCGGTCGGGTGATGGCGATGCCTTCTTCCATGACGGACAGATTGACGGGGGAGCGGCTGGATGCCATTCGGGCCTCCGAGTAGATAACCTGGCGACGCGCCGTAGATTGAGCCGGTGATCCCAACTGCAACGGCTATACCGTCACCGCGGGGCTTTTTTGAGGCCTCAATCACTCTCTCTATTGAATTGTCCTGAAAGCACTTCCCGAATCAAGCCAGGGTCGGTGGGCGGGGTGTGTACTGCCACGGCATGGGGGAAATGACCCCGGTGTTCGGGGTGCACCGTCGGGGATTCCGCAGGCGCCAATTCACCGGGGCACGATAGGGAAGCCGGGGCCATGTGTCCGTTGGCCGACCTTCATGTTCCGGTGGATTTCCCGTTGACACCGGCTTGCGAGCACGCTAATTAGCAAATCCGTCCCCGCAAGGTGGCCGGAAGCAACGAGACTTACTTATTCGGGAGGGCAGCAGCGGCGATGGAACGATGTGCTTACTGCGGTGAAAAGGTCGGCGACGACGGTTTGTACGTGGACGACGAGGTTTTCTGCTCGGAAGACTGCATGCGTGACTATGGCGCGGGCGAGAAGGATGACGACGATTTCGACGATGACGATGACGAAGAGGAAGCCGACGACAACAGTCACGATGGGACCTACGGAGACGACGGCGACGACGACTATTGATCGCCGGGCGGGCTCGACCGCCGGTCGTTAGAAACTCCGAGATGCCCGGGCGCAGCCCGCGCGAGGAATACAAACCCAACAAAAAAGCCGTCCGGGTCCGCCCGGACGGCTTCTTGTTTTGAGGTGCGCGGTACGAGGCGCTAGGCCTGAACCGGCGCCTTGCGTTCGCTCATGGGCACGTAGTCGACCTTGTTCTCGCCCTGGTAGACCTGGGTGGGGCGGAAGATGCGATTGTGCCGCATCTGCTCCATCCAGTGCGCCGCCCAGCCCGAGATGCGCGACACCGCGAAGATGGGCGTGCCCAGGTCGCTGGCGATTCCCAGGCGGGCGTAGACGATGCCGGCGTAGAAGTCGACGTTGGGATAGATCCCACGCGGTCCCAGCTTGTCGATGGCGTGTTTCTCCAGCTCGGCCGCGATGTCATAGAGCGGGAACGAACCGAACTTGTCGAACAGGTCATGGGCCAGCTCCTGCAGGATGTTGCAGCGCGGGTCCTTGGTCTTGTAGACGCGGTGACCCATCCCCATGATCTTTTCCTTCCTGGCCACCTTCTGTTCGAACCAGGCCGCCACGCGCTCCTTGGAGCCGATGGATTCGAGCTGGTGCAGCACCGCTTCGTTGGCGCCCCCGTGCAGCGGCCCGGAGAGGCTGCCCACTGCCGCCGAGAACGCGGCCGCGGCCTGACACTCGGTGGATGCCACGACGCGCGTCGCAAACGTGGACGCGTTCATGGTGTGGTCGGCGTGGAGAATGAGACAGGTGTCCATGGCGCGGACCTTGAGCGGGTCCAGATCCTCGCCGAGCATCATGTGCAGGAAGTCGGCGGCGTGCGTGGCGTTGACATCGGCCTCGACGAAGTCCTTGCCCGTGCGGTGGCGGTGGAAGGCGGCCACCAGGGCGGGGAACTTGCCGATGAACTCGATGGCGCTTTCCTCGCGCTCCTTTTCATCGTGGACGCTCTTGTCTTTCTGGACCGCGGCGGCGGCGGCCACACAGGCCTGCAGCACGGCCATCGGCGATGCGTCTTTGGGGAAGCTCTTCACGATGGCGCGCAACTCCGGTGAGAGTTTGCGCGCACGGCCCACGCGACGTGAAAAGTCAGTGAGCTCGCTTTCGCTGGGGAGCCTTCCGTTGATAAGCAGGAAGGCGGTTTCTTCAAACGTGCTGTGTTCGGCCAGATCCTCGATGAGGATGCCGCGATATTTCAGGATGCCCTTTTCGCCGTCGATCCAGCTGATGGCCGACTCGGCTGCCGGGACATTTGCAAGGCCGGGAACGTACTCGATCATGTCAGATGGCTCCTTATGCGGAGATGTTGCAGCTGCAGCCCCAGATATACTATAGAAAAGGCACCGGCACAAGCAACACTTGGGGGCCGGAAATCGCCTCTTGATGGCCTTTAGCGGCCTCCCGGCAGGGCGGGCTCGCAGACCCGGAGGTACGAACAGCGCGAGCAGACATCGCGGCGGGCGACCTTCGTGAAGCGGTCTTCGACGGCACGGTTGTTTTCGCGGTCGTCGAGGAGGTTCATCATGTCGCCCACGGATCCACGGATGTAGGTGAGGAGCTCTTCGAGCCCGCGTTCCTGGAACACCGTCTCCTTGAACTCCCCACCGCGCATGAGATCGACGCGCCGCTGGCGCACGGCGTGGATGGGCAGGTTGTAGGCTTTTTGGATGTAAAAGGCGTAACACGCCAGCTGCAGCTGGTCGGATTCGCGGCCATCCCATTTTCCCGTTTTCCAATCCCACACCACGATGTGATCGCTCTCGCGCGTGGCGCAGTCCAGCTTCACCGTGATCGGGATGCCGTCAATTTCGAAACGCGAAAAGTTTTCGATCTCGAGGAAGTCCTCCGGCTTGGTGCGCGTGAGCTGCGCGTAGGCTTCCGACGCATAGAAATTGCGAAGGCACTGATCGACTTGCTCGGCGCAATCCAGCCATTCCTGGTCGGTGATGGGCACCCGGTATTCGTGCTCGAATAGTCCGCACGCCGCCTTGGGATTGTCGCGGTAGAGGCCGTCGCGCGACTGCCGGAAGTCGCTGCGCATGCGATCGCGCGTAATGCGCAGGATCTCGTCCAGGGGCAGCAGGGGGATGCGGCGCGACATGTTCTCGAGTGAGCGCTTGATGCACGTATGCACGATGTCGCCCACCCACATCTGACGGGACTGAAGTTGCTTCAGGATGTAGATCTCGCGAATGCGTGGCTCTGCCTCCCATTCCCACCCGCCCCAGAATCCGTAGTGGTTGAACCAGTACTGGCGCGGGCAGGTGCGAAAGGTGCGGTCGCGGCTGACGGACCACTGGAAGGTGTTACGAAGCGGTTCGCGCATGTGCGCCCAAGATACCACCGCCGCGCGCATCATGCTATTCTTCGCGCATGATCCGCATCCAATCGCTCACCCTGGGACCGTTCCAGAGCAACTGCCACATCGTCGCCTGCGAGCGTACCGGCGAAGCCGTCATTTTCGACGCCTGCGACGACGCTCCGCGCATTCTGGCCACCGTTCGCGCCATGAACGTGACGGTGAAGGCGGTCGTCAATACGCACGCCCACATCGACCACGTCTCGGGGCTGCCCGGGGTGGTGGATGCGCTGGGTGTGCCGGTCTTCATGCACAAGGCCGAGGTGCCCGTCTACGACGCGCTGTCGCAGACGGCCATGATGTTCGGCTTGCCCGTCCCCCGGCAGGTCGATATTCACGGCTGGTTGGAAGAAGGCGAGACCATTCGCATCGGCGAGCTGGAGGGGCGCGTGATGCTGATGCCCGGCCACACGCCCGGACACATCATTGTCGTGTTCGACAGGACCACGCCGCCCCGCGCCATCGTGGGGGATGTGATTTTCCAGGGGAGCATCGGCCGAACCGATCTCCCGGGTGGAGACCACAACGTCATGATGAAGACGCTGCGCCGTTTTCTCCCCCTGCCCGACGACATGATGCTCTATTCGGGGCACGGCCCCGAAACCACAATCGGCGCGGAAAAGAAATGGAATCCTTTCCTCGCGCCGATCGCAGCGGGTGGCTAGCGTCTTTCGCCCGTCAGTCTTCGCGCAGCTTCGCAAACTCCTTCAAGCCCAGGTGCACTTTGAAACGCGTGGCGCGGTTGTCCCAACCCGCTTCGGGGTTGGTGTACTGAAACGCCCACGACGTGCCACCGTAGCCGCTCCGGCGCTCATATCCGATCACTGAGAATCGAAACAACATTTCGAGCGCTTCGTCGGCCGCCAGCGGGTTGTTCTTCGAGCGCCGGCGCTCGTACTGTTCGGCGAATTCATCACGCTGGAACGTCAGCGTGCTGACGGCCGAGCAGGCCTGCAGTGCTTCTTCCCACTGCGGCCAGTGCGCCATGATCTCGTCGTCGAGCTCCGCCTTGAGATAGGCCGAGTATGACTCACGCGCGTTGATCACGTCCGGGTTGGAGATGAGCAGCGGCTCCTCGTCGCGCTTCTGCGCCTGCGCGAGCGCGGAGTTCAGGAAACGGATGACGTCACGCGGGCGCAGGAAGGTGCGTGAGAGCACGAAGTTCCATTTGCTGTTGGCGGTGCGCGCCTGCTCGACGGTGGTGATCGAGTCCCAGCGCGCACCGGGGCCAAGCCTGGCCACCAGTCGGGTGGTCACGAGTTCGAGCAGGGAATCACTGTCCCATTCGAGACGAAGTGCCAGTCGCTCGCTGATCTTGTTCTTGTCTGAAAAGGCGAGCTTTTCCCACAAATCGGAACGCAGATAGATGACCGGCTTCACAGGCACGCCTTCTTTATAGCGCTGGCGCACTGAGCGCACCGCCAGCACCAGTCCCGCCAGCATGCGCGAGCGCTCTTCGGTGAGCGTGGAAATGCCCTGGTCGAGCTCGTCGAAGTGCAGCATGAGCGACGGGGCGTTGACTTTTTTGGCGAGCTTCACAGTCGCCGCGAGCAACTGATCCGAGAGGGCGTCGAGCTCGCTCCCAAGCTTCTTGTCGCCCTTGTGGCGGTCGAGCGCCACGGTGACCAGCTTGCAACCGAGCACGGTTGGTTCAAAGGAAAGGCTCGAAAGCTTGAGCTTTGCGGGTTTCAGCACCTCGTCGAGCTGGAGACCGTCGTCGCCATAATTATCGCGCAGGAACTGGCGGATGGCCCTGGCGTCGGGATCGTTGGGGTCCTCGACGCGGGTAAGCGCGAGCGCCGCGAGCTGCACCGCGATCAAATAGCGCCACGACGACACGTAAGCTTCGACGTCGGAAGCGCCGCGATCGACACGCTGCGCGTGCACGGCCCACGGATATCCGCCCAGATTGAGCGAGCGCGACATGACGCGCTCCGAGCCTTCGGCAAAATGGCGCACGAGTGCCGTCTTGCCGGCGCCCTTGCGCCCGAGTACGAGAAACACGTCGCCGGTCTTGATGCGTGTCACCGCATCGGTGGTGAGAAAATATTCCAGGACCGCATCGTCTTCGGCGGCGACGTCGCCAAACGATGACAGGTCCCGCAAGGAGACGGTTTGCGTGGTGGCCATGCTCTCTACCTCTTCGGGTTGGATGTCCGCCAGAGGCTGCAAAGCGCGTGCCCCGGGCGCATGGAGCATCCGGAGAGCGAATCAGGGTTTGTCCTGTCCTATTGCGGAGAAACGAGACCGTGCGAAATGAAAGCTAGCAGGCGGGAGCGCGGGAGACGTTTTCCAACTGCTGTTTGGCGTGGTAGGAGCTGCGCACGAGCGGGCCGGACTCGACGTGCTTGAAGCCCATCTTGAGTCCTTCTGCCTTGATGTGCGCGAACTCTTCGAGCGAGTAGTAGCGGTCGAGCGGAAGCGCCGCTTTCTTGGGCGGCAGGTACTGGCCCACCGTCAGGATGTCGCACCCGGTGAGGGCGATGTCTTTCAACGTGTCGAGCAGTTGCTCCATGGTTTCGCCGAGGCCAACCATGATACCGCACTTCACACTGATGTCGACGCCGTGCTGCTCGCGATACAACACCGAGTTCTCGAGGATCTTGAGCGTGTTCTCGTACACAGCCACCGGGCGCACGCGGCGATACAGGTGCGATGCGGTCTCGATGTTGTGCGCGAGACAATCGGGGCGCGCGTCGAGCACGATGTCGAGGAGTTCACGCTTGCCGTTGAAATCGGGAATCAATACTTCGATCCGGCACTTGGGCATGCGGCGGCGCACCGACGTGATTACCCGGGCCCAGTGGCCGGCGCCTTCGTCGGGCAGATCGTCGCGATCCACCGACGTGACCACCGCGTATTGGAGCCGCAGCTTTTCGATGGCGTCGGCCACGTGCTCGGGCTCGAGCGGATCCACAGGACCCGGTTTCCCCTTCATGACCGAGCAGAAACCGCAGTGACGCGTGCACACGTCGCCCAGAATCATGAACGTCGCGGTGCCCTGGCCCCAACACTCGTAGATGTTGGGACAGCGCGCTTCCTGGCACACGGTGTGGAGGTTCAGCGACGAGACCAGTTGATTGACGCGTTTGTACTCGTCGTTGGTCTGGAGTCGGATCTTGAACCACTCGGGACGCTGCGGACGATCATTGGGCTCAGTGGGCATGAGCAATCGCCTCCGCACGCATCTCGCGATCGAACACCTGGCCGAAGTGCGCCGTCACGCGCTCACGCACGGCGTTCATCGACACCGGAGCCGCGAGCTCGGTTTCGAGCGATGTCATCACACAACCGGATATCCCGCACGGGTTCATGAGCGAGAAGTAAGATAGATCGGTGGAGACGTTGAGCGCAAAGCCGTGCATGGTCACCCAGCGCGAGATGCGGATGCCGAGCGAGGCGATCTTGCGATTGTTCACCCACACGCCCCGGTGCACGGGATGGTGGGAGGCAAACACACCGAAGTCCGCCAGCGCGGCGATCAGCACTTCTTCCAGGTCGTGGACATAACGCCGGATGTCGTGGCGCGAGGCCTCGAGCAGAATGATCGGGTAACCGACCAGCTGGCCGGGACCGTGATAGGTGACGTCGCCGCCGCGGTCGGTGGCGACCACGCGCGCACCGCGGGCTTCGATCAGGCGCCGGTCGGCCAGGAGCGCCGAGCCGTCGGCGTTGCGTCCCACCGTAATGACGTGCGGGTGCTCCACGAACAGGAGCACGTCGTCACCCTGGCCGCTCTGCCGGCGTTCCACTTCGCGCTTCTGCAGCACGAATGCCTCGTCGTAGTCCATGCGACCAAGGTCGATGGCCCGACAAACGCCGAGTCTGTCGCCGAATCCGCACATTACGCCGCGGGCTTCTCCAGTTCGCGTTTCACCACGGTGAGGAAGCGGGCCGCGTCGGCGCCGTCGACGATGCGATGATCGTACGAGAGCGAGAGATACACGATGGGCCGGATGGCGATCGCGTCATCGATGACGACCGGGCGCTTGGTGATGGTGCCGAGCCCCATGATCGCCGCCTGCGGCTGATTGATGATGGGCAATCCGAAGGTGCCACCGAACACACCCACGTTGGTGATCGTGAAGGTGCCGCCCTGCACGTCGTCGGGAACGAGTCGCTTGGTGCGCGCGCGTTCGCCGAGATCGGCAGCGGTCTTCGCGAGGCCCAGCAGGTTCATCTGGTCGGCCTTCTTGATCACCGGAACGATGAGGCCGTTCGCAATCGCCACCGCAATGCCGACGTTCACCGTCTTCTTATAGACAATGGTGTCGCCATCAACAGAACTGTTGATGATCGGGTATTCCTTGATACCGCGGATGGCGGCTTCGATGAAGTAGGGCAGGAAGGTGAGCTTGACGCCTTCGCCTTCGAACTCCTTCTTCGCCGCCTCGCGACGCTTGACCACTTCGTTCATGTCGACTTCGAAGATCGTGTACACGTGCGGCGATGTGTGTTTGCTCATCACCATGTGCTCGGCGATCTTCTTGCGCATGATGCTCATGGGCTCGCGCACTTCGTCCTGGCCGGCCGCAAACACGGCCGGTTTGGGTGCGGCCGCCGGTGCCGCAGACGGCGCGGGGACCGGAGCCGGCGCTGCAGCGGGAGCGCTGTAGGTCGGAGCGGGCGCCGCCTGCGCAATCGGAGCCGCGAATGAAGCGGCCGACTCGATGTAGGTCATGATGTCTTTCTTGGTGACGCGGCCGCCTTCGCCGGTGCCTTCCACCAGTGAAACATCGACGCCGTGTTCAGCGGCGATCTTCTGCACTACCGGCGACGAGCGCACGAAGCTGCTCGCGGCGCGCGGGGCTTCGGCGGTGGCAGTGGCCGCGGCGGCCGGCGCCGGTGCCGGCCGTGCCGGAGCGGAAGCGGGTGCCGCAGCCGCAGGTGCCGGCGCGGGTGCACTGGCGCCCTTCGCCTCACCGGCGGCGCCGATGCGACCGACCACGGTCTTGATCTCCACCGTCTGGCCGGGCTGCACCAGGATTTCGAGCAGTGTGCCCGCCGACGGAGAGGGAATCTCCGCGTCCACCTTGTCGGTGGAAATTTCAAACAGCGGTTCGTCGCGCTCGACCTTGTCGCCCACATTCTTGAGCCACTTGACGAGCGTTCCTTCGGCGATACTTTCGCCCATCTGGGGCATGATCACATCGACAGCCATGTTGTTCCTTTCGATTATTTCTAGTACGCCGCCAGCTTGCGCGCCGATGCCACGATGTCCTTGACCTGCGGCAGAAACGCTTCTTCAAGCGGCGGGCTGTACGGAACCGGCGTGTCCGGCGGCGCAATGCGCACGATCGGACCGTCGAGATACTCGAATGCTTTCTGCGCGATGCGCGCGACGATTTCGCCGCCGGGGCCGCCGGTCATGGTGGCCTCGTGCATCACGATCACCTTGCTGGTTTTCTTCGCCGTGGCGAGGATGGCTTCCTCGTCGAGCGGGAGGATCGTACGCAGGTCGAGCACTTCGACCTCGATGCCGTCCTTCGCCAGCTCGTCGGCGGCTTCCAGCGCCTTGTAGACCATGGCACCGTAGGTGATGATGGAAAGATCATCGCCTTCGCGGCGCAGCGCGGCCTTGCCGATCGGCACCACGAAATCCTCGGTGGGCAGATCTTCCTTGATACGGCGATAGAGATACTTGTGCTCGAAATAAAGCACGGGATCCGGGTCGCGAATCGCGGCCTTGATCAATCCCTTCGCGTCGTACGCCGTCGACGGACATACGATCTTGAGACCGGGGACGTTGAAGAAGTACGCCTCCGGATTCTGCGAGTGGAAAGGTCCGCCATGGACGCCGCCTCCGCAAGGACCGCGCACCACGATGGGCACGCCTGCATTCCAACGGTAGCGGCACTTGGCCGCAAAGTTGACGATCTGGTCGAACGCGCACGAAATGAAGTCGATGAACTGCATCTCCGCGACAGGGCGCATGCCCACCAGGGCGGCGCCGATGGCAGCGCCGACAATGGCGGACTCCGAAATGGGCGTGTCGATGACACGCATGGGTCCGAACTTGTCGAGCATGCCCTTGGTCACCTTGAAGGCGCCGCCGTAGATGCCCACGTCTTCACCCAGGATGAAGACGCGGTCGTCCTTCTCCATCTCTTCCCAGATGCCCTCTTTGATTGCGTCGACGTATGTCGTGACTGCCATGTTAGCTCTCCTGGCCTTCGTAGTAGACGTCTCGGGTAACTTCTTCGGGTGCGGGATAGGGCTGCTGTTCGGCCCAGTCGACCGCGTCGTCCACGATCTTCACGCACTCCATCTGCATTTCATCGCGGCGCTTCTCCGTGAGCACGCCTTCTTCGATGAGGGTGCGTTCGAAGCGCGGAATCGGATCCTTGCGCTTCCACTCTTCAAAAAGCTCGGGCGGCACGTAGCCGGCGTCGTCGTGCGCGGAGTGTCCCGTCATGCGGAAGGTCTTGAATTCCACCAGCGACGGTCCACCCCCGGAACGGGCAAAGTCGACCGCGCGTTTGGCGGCGTCATACACGGCGAGAATGTCGTTGCCGTCGACGACTTCGCCGGGAATGCCGTAGCCGGGCGCGCGCTGCGCCACGTCTTCGATCGCCATCTGCAGGTTGACGGGCGTCGAATAGGCGTAGGCGTTGTTGTTGACGAAGTACACCACCGGCAGCTTGTGAACGCTGGCGAAGTTGATGCCTTCGTGCCAGTCGCCGCGCGAAGTCGCGCCCTCTCCGTTGTAACAGAGTGCCACGCGCTTCTGGTTCTTCTGTTTGAAGACGAGCGCGCAACCGGCTGCCACCGGCACGTTGTCGCCCAGGTGCGAGACGAACGCGATCACGTTGTAGTTCATGTCACCCATGTGCATGTTGCCGTCGCGTCCGCGCGTCAAACCCGTGCGCCGGCCCATGTACTGCGCGATGATGCGGCGCGACGTGATGCCGCGCATCAGGAACACGCCCATGTCGCGGTGCGACGGCGCCACCACGTCGTCCTTCTCCATGTGGATGGCGGTTCCGACCGAGATGGCTTCCTGGCCGAGTCCGACATACACGCCCCCGACGATGCGGCCCTGGCGGTAGAGCTTGCGCTCGATGCGGTCCTCGATCTCGCGCACCAGCTTCATGTAGTGCAGCATCTCCAGCTTGGTCTTGTCGCTGGGGACGTGGGTGAAACGCGGGCGTTTGGTGGCCGGTTCAGTCGCCATAGACATTCTCCATGAGGGTGGAAGGATCCGGGAACGGGGATGCGAGCGCCTCGTCCACGGCGGCATCCAGCATTTGATTGATGCGGGAGTCGATCTCTTCGATTTCGGACGCTGACTCCACGATGCGGTGCATATCGAGGAAGCGACGGTACGCGTCGAGCGGGTCGCGCTTCTCCCAGTAGGCGCGCTCTTCCGCCGGCACGTACCCGGCGTCGTCGTGTTCGGCGTGGCCCTTGCGCCGGAACGTCTTGGCTTCCAGGAGCACGGGGCCCTCGCCGTTCAAGCAGCGCACGCGGGCGCGACGCGTCACGTCGAGCGCCGCCATCACGTTGTTGCCGTCGAACATCTCGCCGTAGCAGCCGTACCCGTCGGCACGCACGACAAAGTCGCGGACGTTGAACTGCCTGGATGCCGGAGTCGAATAGGCCCAACCGTTGTTCTCAACGATGATGATGAGCGGGAGCTTGTGCACGGCCGCGAAGTTCATGCCTTCGTGGAAGTCGGTTGTGCTCGTCGCTCCATCGCCGACATAAGTGAGCGCGACGTTGGCTTTCCCTTTCATCTTCATCTCGAGCGCAATCCCGGCGAACACAGGCACCAGCGAAGCCAGCATGCTGATGGGCGAGACGATGCCACGGTCGATCCAGCCGAAGTGCACGTTCAGATCTTTTCCCCCGGTGGGGCCGAGGGCGCGCGCGCAGTATTGCGCCATTACCTGTTCCGGAAGGACGCCACGCACAAGCATGCCGCCCAGGTTGCGGATCATGGGTGCGAAGAAGTCGCCGCGCTGGAGCGCGTATGCGCTCCCGACCGAGCACGCTTCCTGGCCGAGGCTCGAGTAGAGACCGCCCACCACCTGGTTCTGGCGATACAGATTGGAAAGCCGCTCGTCGAGCTTGCGATTGAGCGACATGAAGTAATAGAGCTCGAGATAACTCGTGCGATCGAGCTCGAGACCGGTGGGAATGGTGAGCGTGTAGGGCGCGTCAGATGTGGATGGCTTCACCGTAGACTCCATGAGCGGCCTCCAGCATCGCCTCCGCCAGCGTCGGATGCGCGTGAACCGTGTTGGCCACTTCCTCCACCGTTGTCTCCAGCTTGAGGCCGAGCGTAGCTTCCGCGATCAGCTCGGTGGCCTTGGGCCCAATGATATGGACGCCCAGCACCTCATCATAACGCTTGTCGGCCACGATTTTCACGAATCCCGCCGTGTCCTGCAGGATGGTCGCCTTGCCCAGCGCCGAGAAGGGGAACTTGCCCACGCGGACGTCGTGGCCCGCTTCGCGGGCGGCCTTCTCGGTCAGCCCCACACTCGCCACCTCGGGGTGCGAATACGTGCAGTTGGGGACGGCCTGATAGTTGATGGTCTGGACGTGCTTGCCGGCCAGATGATCGACGGCGAGGATGCCCTCGCGGGTGGCCACGTGCGCCAGAGCGGGTGTCGCCACCACATCGCCGATGGCGTAGATGTGGGGGACACTCGTGCGCATGAATTCGTCCACTGCGACGAACCGTTTGTTCATGGCCACGCCGACCGCTTCGTGGTTGAGGCCGTCGAGCACGGGGCGTCGTCCGGTGGCAACGAGCACGCGCGCCACTTCGAGCGTCGAGGTGCCGTCGGGTTTCTTGAGCGTCAGCGTGACACCGTTCTTGTTGACCTGTGCTTCCGTCACTTCCGTCGACGTGTAGCACTTCATGCCGCGCGACTTGAGTGAGCGCTCCAGCTGGGCCGAGCACTCTTCGTCCTCGATGGGGAGCAGCCGCGGCAGCAGCTCGATCAAATGTACTTCGGAGCCGTACGACTGGAACACCGACGCGAACTCGGTTCCCACCGCGCCCGATCCGATCACGGCGAGCGATGCCGGAATGTCACCCGGCTTCAGGATCATGTCGCTGTCCATGATCGTCGCGCCGTTGGGTTTCAGGTGGGGAAGATGCGACGGCGTGGAGCCGGTGGCGATGATGATGAACTTTGCGCGGATGTTTTCGGCGCCGCCGGCGCCGGCAATGCGAATCGTGCTGGCATCGACGAAGCTGCCGAGCCCCTGGAAGACCTCGACCTTGCGTTTCTTCATCAGAAACACGATGCCCTTCGCCATCTTGTCGACGACGCTCTGCTTGTAGGCGTGGATGCGATTGATGTCGAGTTTCGCACCGGAAACGTCGATGCCGATGCTGCTCGATTTCTTGATTTCGTCGAAGAGCTCGGCGGTGTGGAGGAGCGCCTTGGTCGGAATGCAGCCGCGGTGCAGGCACGTGCCGCCCAGGAACGGGTCCTTCTCGATCAGAGCAGTCTTGAGACCGAGAATGCCGGCGCGGATGGCGGCCACGTAGCCGCCGGGACCGCTGCCGATAATGGCAACATCGAACTCTTTCACACACGAACTCCTTGTTGCGGAAATCTGCGGCCCCGGGGCACCGTTGGTGCGCCCGACGCTTTAGAGCCCCATTTAAGAGGCTGAAACGTCTCTCGGATTGGCGGATGACCCCGCAGGCGGGGGAGTGCAACGGGACGCGGGGGCCCTTCACTCATGCCGGCATACATGCCGTTCGGATGCCCCGCATTGTACGTAGGACGCGAGCGCCGATGCAAGCAAAACCGCGTCGCAGCAGGGACTAAGGGGGTTAGCGGTAGTTCTCGGGACGGTCGCCGATGGCCACGATCGCGCACTCGAGCAGGGGCTCGAGGCCGAGCTCCTGTGCGCGCGCAATGACGGCGTCGTCTTCGCTGCCGGGGTTGAAGTAAAGCTCTCCCGGTCCCTTGCGGTTGATCGCGGGCAGGAGCTTCAAGGTCACTTCAGGGGGCACGTACATGAGCGTCGCGTCGAGTTTCACCGGTATGTCCAGGATGGAGCGAAAGACCGGAAGGCCCTCGATGATGCGTTCGCGCAGGTTCACCGGAAAAACGGAATGGCCGTGCGCGACATATGCGCGCACGGCCTTGTTTCCGAATTTGTCCCGTTGGTTGGATGCGCCAATAATGGCGACGTTCACGGTGCGGCCTTGCCGCGGCCGGATGCAACATCGGCCACGCGGCGCAGGTCGTCGACGGGTCCGTACGGACCGCTGATCATGGCGTGACGGCGGCCGAAGTGACGGGCCTCGGAAACCGATTCGAACCAGATGTCGGCGCGGCGGGTCCAGCGTTCATTCATGGAGTCTTCCACCACGAAGTCGCCGATACCGGCCAGATGCACAACGTCGCCAAACTGGAACGGCGCACCCGGCGTGTAACGCCGGATCAGGTCACGCGAGAGGGCGATGACGCCGCGACGCGTCGACGTCATGGCGGCGGTGATATTGGGTGTACTGTCGGTTTCGCACGTCCGGCTGGTGTAACCGCTGACCGTGACCGACAGGGCGATCTCGCGACCGTTCAACATCTCATCGCCGCGGTAGTAGCGATCGAGGGACCCGCGCAGGGAAGCCGACTCCGTCACGGCGACTCCCCGTTCCGGGAGCAGCGATCCGTTGCCGCGGTCGCGGGCGTACTCGGACGCCATCAATACCACCGGCACGGCCACCAACGAAAGGACCAGGAGGCGGCTGCCTCGGGCCTTCGGCCGGAGCGTCGTGGACCGGGGGGTGGTCTTCGCGATGGCGTCGAGTGTCCGGTGGCCGGCCTCTACAAGGAGGCCCATGGCGCCGGTGCGCATCCGCCAGGTGAGACGATTGAGTCGGGTTGAGATTTTCATCATTCCTAAAGGACCCCCCTTTATGGTCGCGGCCCGTCGGGGTTACCGGCGGGCCGTTCAAGAGAGATCAAAAACTACTCCTAAAGGCTATCCGACATGCCCGGACCTGTCAAACCGTTTGTCCGGTTCGGAGCGGTAGTTTGTGGCGTCCGTACGCAACAAACCACTATGTTGCATGAGCTTAGACGTGTGGATTGGAACCGGCACCCGGCCTGCCCGCATTAGTTCCTGCTGGCAAATGGATTAGCCCCACGGCCGGCAGTTTTTGCCGGCCTGCCTACTCGTTTTTAGCCTTTGGCTGGTAATAGGTTGACGGGTTTTCCCCGAAAATTTTGTCGAGGAAGATTTCGGTCTCACTTTGAGGGAAACGGATGTATACAGGTATGCCTGTTTTTGGGTCGATATGGCTCTCGTAGGGTGCGGCACCGGTCAGGATAACGACCAGCTTCCGGGCAGTCATAGAATGAGCTCCCGCTTCCACCAGGACGTCACCGGAGAAGCCGAGCGTCACCGTGGCCGGTGTGAATGTGGAGGGGAACAGGAGCCCGTACTTCGAGGTCTTGTCCGCGGACCGCATCTGCGTGAGCGCCATCAGCACCTCGTGCTCGACCAGCCAGTCCTCGAACAGGAGCGTGGGGCTCGCAGGCATCTTGAGGCGCCGGTCCGCTGGTCCATTCCTGGTCTCCAGGAAGCCGAAAACGGAGTCGGGAGTCACGGTCGCCGCGCAGCCGATGGAAACGTCGCCCTTGGTGCCCTCCATGGAGAACTGGCGAACGATATAGGTCTTCGGGTCCGCTTCGGTGCGCGCCGAATAGGCGATCACCGAGTAGTTGGTAACGACCCGCGTTCGGGACTCAAAGACGAGCTCCCTGGCGGTCCGGGTGATCTTGATGTCGGAACGGCCCGCGGGTTCGCCCTGGACGTAGAACGAGTACCCCAACGTCTCTGGGAGGGCGCCAACGGCGGCCCGTACCTCGGTCATGGGAGTCAGACAGACGAGACCAGCCAAGAGCAATACTTCCAGCCTGACCATCGAATGAGCCGCCTTGTCGCAGGGTGAGTTTGGATTCCGGGATGATCGCCCGGCGGAACGAATCATACTTCACCATGTTACACCGGTGGTGGCGGTATGTTCACGCGACTTTCGTGGTCCCGGAGTTGCTAGTCCGGGTTGGACGCGCCCGCGCGTCAGCGATTAGGCTCCGACGCGAGGGATACGATGGCATCACGCTTCGCCGTTCTCATGTACCACCGGCTCGAGTCCCCGGCCTGCCCGGTGCCCGATCCGGCGGAAAAGCCGTGGGCCATCCCCGTAGCGGCGTTCGAGATGCAGATGAAGCGGCTCAATGAAACGAATCGTACCGGCGTTTCCATGGAGCAGATCCACCGTGCGCTGGTGGCCGGCACATCGGTGCCGGAGTCGTGGGTGGGGATCACGTTCGACGACGGGAATGCGAGTGATTATCAGCACGCGTTGCCGATTCTCGCCCAGTATGGATTCCGGGCCACGTTCTTCGTCTGCGGCGAACGCGTTGCCAGCGAGATGCCCGCCGCGCAACTGCGCGCCATGCACGCGGGTGGGATGCACATCGGGTCGCACGCCATGCGCCACACGTTCATGACCACGCTGGACGCTGCGTCCGAGGAGGCCGAACTGGTTCAATCGAGGGAAATGCTGGAGGGAATCATCGGCGCACCCGTGGATCACTTTGCGCCTCCGGGCGGACGCTGGTCGCGGCGCACGGAACGCGCCCTGAAACGCGCGGGATACGTGGCGGTGTCGAGCTCGCGTTACGGTTTCAATCGATGCGACCGCGCGAGTTTTTCATATTGCCGTTTGCCCATCGTTGGCGCCACGTCCTTGGCCACCTTCGACGCGATGGTGCAGGCCGACCGCCGCAAACTGTGGTCCGGCTACGCGCGCTCGGGAGTTCTGGGTGCCGCGCGTTTTCTGCTGGGCGAGTCGGCTTACGGCCAAGCCCGCGCCTGGAAGAAAGGATAGCCGTGGAAGTGGTCTTCTTCGTGAGCGCGCTGATCGTGACGTATGCCTACCTGATCTATCCAATGATCGTGGTGGCGTGGTCGCGTCTTGCGACTCGCCACGTGGAAAAACGCTACCGGCAGATGCCGGTCAGCGTGGTGATCGCGGCGCGCAACGAGGAAAAGAACATTTCAGCCCGCATCGAGAATCTGCTCGCGCAGGAATACCCGCGCGAGCTTCTCGAAATCATCGTGGTCACCGACGGCTGCTCGGATCGCACGGCGGAACTGGCGCGCCTGTACGCGGGCCAGGGCGTGCAGGTGCTCGAGTGCGCCACGCCGGTGGGCAAGGCGACCGCGCTCAATATCGGCGTCGCGGCGGCCATGCGCGAGATCGTGGTTTTCGCCGACGCGCGGCAGCGCTTCAGCCCGAACGCGGTTGCCGAGTTGGTGAGCGCCTTTCACGATCCGGCGGTGGGCGCGGTCAGTGGGGAACTTATTCTCGTCCAGGGAGAAGAAATCGGCGAAGTGCACGAGGGTGTCGGGCTGTACTGGCAGTACGAAAAGCTGATTCGCCGCAGCGAAAGCGCAATTGCCTCCGTGGTTGGAGCCACGGGATCGATTTACGCGGTGCGCCGCGCGCTCTACGTGCCGCTAGCGCCCAACACGCTTCTGGATGACTTCCTGGTGCCGATGCGAATCGTGCTGGCGGGTTATCGCGTGATTTTCCTGCGCGCCGCGCGCGCTTTCGACTTTTCATCGGCGACAGCGTCGCGCGAGTTCTCGCGCAAGGTGCGAACGCTCGCGGGCAACTTTCAGGCCGTCGCCATGGAGCCGCGCCTTTTGAGCCCGCGCGCCAATCCGGTTCTCTTCCAGTTCATTTCGCACAAACTGGTGCGCCTGATCGTGCCGTATTTCTGCCTGACGGCGTGGATTTCGAGCGCGCTGATCGACCGGCCGGTCTACCGCGCGTTGTTTGTGGCGCAAACCCTGTTCTACCTCATCGGGCTTGTGAATCTCACTCCTCTCAAGACGTCACGGGTTGCGGCCCTGGCGCGCGTTTCGTGGACATTCATGGTGATGAACGCTGCCGCGGTAGCGGGACTGTGGATGTACCTGACGCGCGACGAACACGAAATCTGGCGGAAGACCTAATCGCATCCGGATAGGCAGTTTGCTCTCGAACGCACGGTGTCTTCGCTTGCTCAGACAGTGCTCGCGCGCTGCCATGGAATATTTTACGCGCGCTGCGCAACTCGCCGCGAAGACGTGAGACAACGAGACGCCCGAGACCGAGCGAACTGGTTAAGCTCTAGCGGCGATGATTTCGAGGAAGCGCACGAGGAGATCGACGCCGTAGCCCGTGCCGCCGCGGGCCTGGTAGGAATAACCGCTGCCGTCGTTCCACGACGTGCCCGCGATGTCGATGTGCACCCACGGCGTGGTCGCTGCCGACGTGCCGATCAGCGCCGCGGCGGTGATTGCCGATGCGTTGCGACCACCATAATTCTTGTAGTCGCTGACTTCGCCCTTGATCATGGCCACAAAGCGCTCGTCGAGAGGAAGCGGCCAGACTGGCTCACCCGCGCGTTCGCCGGCCGCGCGCATGTCATCGAGGTCGCGCGCGGAGTTGCCCATGATGCCGGCGACGCGTGTGCCCAGCGCAATCAGCACACCACCCGTGAGTGTCGCCATGTCGACGATGATCGACGGTTGATAGTGCTCGCGTGCATACGCCACCGCATCCGCAAGAATGAGCCGGCCCTCGGCGTCGGTGCTCAGCACCTCCACGGTCTTTCCCGACTTGAGCTTGATCACATCGCCGGGACGAAACGCGCTTCCGTCGGGCATGTTCTCGACGCACGGCGTGATTGCCACCAGGCGCACGGGAATCTCGAGCTGGGCGGCCACCGCCGTGGCGGCGATGACGCTGGCGGCGCCGGCCATGTCGCTCTTCATCTCGTTCATCTTATCCCACGGCTTGATGGATATCCCGCCGGAGTCGAACGTAACGCCCTTTCCCACCAGGCACACCAGCGGCCAGTTCTTCTTCGCCAGGGCGTGTTCGGCAACCAGAAAGCGTGGCTCCTGGCGACTGCCCACGCCGACCGCCAGCACGCCGTTCATGCCTTCGGCTTCGATCTGCCTGGGTGTGAGGACGCGGCAGGTAACACCGTCTTTGACGAGCGCGCGTCTGGCCTCGTCGGTGAACGACGCCGGGCCGAGCTCGTTGGCGGGGAGGTTGACCCAGTCGCGCACACGAACCATCCACTCCACCAGCATACGCGCGCGGCGAACCGCTGGTGCGAGCTCGCGTGAGGGACGCGTCGTGCGCAACACGAGGCGTGACAACGTGGCCGCCGGCCGCGGCTTCAATTGATGACAGGCAAGGCCGAACGCTTTCACCACTGCGTGCGTGGCAGCGGCGGCGTCGAGCGATGCACCGGCGAACAAATCGTCGAGGTAAAACGCGGCCGACTCGACGCGGTGCTGTAGAAGAAGTCTCGCCGAAGCGCCGGCGGCATCTGCCAGCTCTTCCGGAGTGGCCTTCGCGCGCTCGCCCAGACCGACGAGCACGGTGTGCACGAGACGGCGGCCGCGCTTGATGGATGCGACGCGGGTTTCACCGCGTTCGGCGTTGAAGCCCCCGGCATGGAGCACCGAGCCCACGCCACCGAAGGCGCGGTCCATGCGCGCCGCGCCGCCCGAGAGTTTCCTGGTTCCCTTGTAGACGGGGATGACCAGCGCCTCTTCACGAACGGCGCCGGTGGGGGATTGCAGGGCGATGTTTCGAATCATGCGGGATTAGAAACCGTAAGTGGCGCCCAATGAGAAGTAAAATCCTGTGTACTTCACCACGAAGCTCACATTTTCGAACTCGCCGGTATCCTCGGCGAAAGCTTGCAGCTGGTCGAAGCGACTCTCCATGAACTGGAAACGCCCCTCTCCGGAAACACCCCAGCGTTCGGCGAAATAGTACAGCGCGCCCAGCACGGCGTGCGCACCCGGCGCGACGTCCCACTCGCTGACATCCGAAGGCCGGCCCTCGATCGCTTCGGTATACGGCAGTCCGGTGTCAGCGTCGACGCGCGACTCGGTAAACTTCTGGTGCGGGAGTCCGAGGCTGAAGCCCGCTCCCACGTAGGGCTGGAACCGCTCCACCGAGGCGTCGGTGAAGAAGTAGATGCCGGACGCTTCCAGGGTGAAGAGATCGACCTCGAACTTGCGGTCGAAGTTCAGGAGAAGAGTATCAACCGTTTGCGGGGCGAAATTGCCCGTGCTGGTGTACTTCAACCGGGACGCACTGCCGTTGAGGCGGAATCCAAACTGCGGGTGCGGCTTGCGGATGTAGGTTACATCGATGGCCGGTGCGGCACTGAAGTCTTCCGGGTGGGTCTCAAACGGGGGCTGCACCCCGTTGTCGAGGTAGTCGATCATTTCCTCGTTGGTGGGCTGCAGGTCCTTTGGACCGCCCAGGACCCCGAACCGGATGGAGATCGAGCTTTGCGGGCTGGGACCGCTGTACTTGCGGGCGGCCATGATGGGTTCGGCCGAAACGGGGAAAGCATAAAGTATGAGCATCGCGCCCATTGCGAGCGCCAGCCGGCGAGGTGTCATTTTTCGCATTTCCTTTGGGTTCCGTCCGTGGGGTCGGACACATTACTTAGTCGGAATCCGTTGCAAAGTCAACGAGTTGTTTGTATCGTTGCGAGCGAACCGAATGACGCAACCGCCGGTCGTGACACCGCTTGCCTTGATCGTCCGGGCCTATCTTGAATGCCGGCGCCCGCGTGCCGGTGGCGTGAAATCAGCCGAATGAAAAATATTCTCTTTGTCTGTTCAGGTAATACCTGTCGCAGTCCGCTGGCGGAGGCCATTGCGAAGCAGGTGTTGCCCGTTCGTCTCGACTTCGAGGTGGAGATCGGTTCGGCCGGGACCTCGGCGCTCGAGGGCAGCCCGGCATCGCGCGGTTCGCTGGAGATGGCGGACCGGCATGGCCTCGACCTCGCCGGCCACCGGTCGCGGCTGGTGACACGCGAGCTCCTCCATGAAGCAGACCTGATCGTTACCATGGGGGTTCGTCACCGCGATGCGGTGGGAGAGATCGATCCCGATTCTCTCGAGAGCACTTTTCTGCTAACGAATTTCTCCGACCGCCACAACGGCGACATTCCGGACCCGATCGGCAGCGACCTTGCCATCTACGAGCACACCTACCTTCTCATTCGCGACTGCGTCGAATCGATGGCGGCCAAACTTCACAACTTCGACGGATGGAAGAAAACCGGAAAGCGGGGCAACTGAGTGGCGACCAAAGTTCACGATCTGTTTGCCAGTCTCGAGCACACCGATCCCGACATCGCTTCGTTCATCCGCGCGGAGGCCAGGCGCCAGCACGGCACGCTGGAGATGATTGCGTCGGAGAATTTCGTGAGTCTCGCGGTGCTGGCCGCGATGGGCTCCGTTCCCACCAACAAGTACGCCGAGGGTTATCCGGGCAAGCGCTACTACGGCGGTTGCGAGGAAGTCGACCACATTGAAAACGCCGCCCGCGATCGCGTGAAGACCCTCTTCGGCGCCGAGCACGCCAACGTGCAAGCGCACTCGGGCAGCCAGGCCAACATGGTGGCGTATTTTTCGTTCTTGAAGCCTGGCGACAAGATCATGGGCCTGTCGCTTTCGCACGGCGGGCATCTCACGCACGGGCACCCCGTGAACTTCTCGGGCATGTTCTTCCAGGTAGTCCCGTACGAGGTCGACCCGGAGACGCGGGTGTTGAATTATGACGTGCTGCGCGAGCAGGTGAAGCGCGAGCGGCCGAAGATGCTGGTGGCGGGCGCCAGCGCATACGCGCGCACGTGGGACTTTCCCGCGTTGCGTTCAATCTGCGACGAGGCCGGCTGTCTCTTGATGGTCGACATGGCGCATATCGCGGGACTCATCGCCGCGGGACTTCACCCCAGCCCGGTGCCGTACGCCGACGTGGTCACGAGCACCACGCACAAGACGTTGCGCGGACCGCGCGGCGGCTTCGTGCTCGCGCCGTCGAAGCATGCCGATGCTGTCGACAAGATGGCGTTTCCCGGTCTGCAGGGCGGGCCGTTCATGCACATCATCGCGGCCAAGGCGGTGTGTTTCAGAGAAGCCATGACCGACGATTTCAAGGTTTATCAGAAACAGGTGATCGCCAACGCGCGCACGCTGGCGGCGCGTTTCATGGAGCTCGGCTTCGATGTGGTTTCGGGAGGCACCGACACCCATCTTTTCCTGCTCGATCTGTCGGCCCGTGATCTGTCGGGGAAGAAAGCGGAGGCGGCGCTCGAAGCGGCCGGCATCACGGTCAACAAGAACACGGTACCCTTCGACAAGAAGAGTCCTTTCGTCACCAGCGGCGTGCGCATCGGAACTCCGGCGCTCACCACGCGCGGCATGCGCGAAAAAGAGATGCGCATTATCGCCGAGCAGATGGCGCGCGTGCTCGAGGACACAAGCAACGAAGAGACCATCCGCGCCGTGCGCGCGCAGACGCGCGAGTTGTGCGACGCCTTCCCGCTCTACCCGGAACTCGGCGCCTAGTGGGGCGCGATTACCATGAAGTGCCCACAGTGTGCATTTGAAGAAGACAAGGTCGTCGACTCGCGCACGACCAAGGAAGGCGAAGCCATCCGCCGCCGCCGCGAGTGTCTGAAGTGCGGCCACCGCTTCACCACCTACGAGTACATTGAGCGCGTGCCCATGATGGTGGTCAAGAAGGACGGCCGTCGCGAGGAGTACAGCCGCGAGAAGCTCCTCGGCGGGCTGCTCAAGGCGTGCGAAAAACGCCCGGTGTCGCGCGAACAGATTGAGCGCGTCATCGACGACATCGAGACCGTGCTTTTCAGCAAGTTTCGCAACGAGGTGAAGAGCACAGAGATCGGCAATCTGGTGGTGGAGCGACTGCAGTCACTCGACGAAGTGGCGTACGTTCGCTTTGCCAGCGTGTACCGGCAGTTCAAGGACATCAATCAATTCATGAACGAAGTAAAGGTCCTGCTCGATCGCCAGAATCGCGACGAGCGCAAGTCGTGAACGGAAAGGTGAGGCGCGTGATTCGCAAGCTTGTTACAGCCGCCGTCCTGCTGACGGCCATGACAACCATCGCAACCGCGGCAGGCGAAGTCACCTTCGCCTACAAGTTCGAGCCCGGCAAGTCGCAGAAGTACCATCTCAAGATCAACACCGAGATGAAGATGATGGGAATGGATGCGGGGCAGGTCGCCGACATGATTGTCACCGTGGCGTGCGGCTCGAAGAAGGGTAATTCGTACGCGATGACGCTCACCTTTGACAAGGTGGACGCGACGAATACGATCGCGGGCAATGTGCAGCCCGACCCTTCGTCGGCGAACATGATGGGCAAGACGGTGGGGTTTACCGTCGATTCTCACGGCACGGTGACCGACATCGGCCCGGGGCCCAATTTTAGCTCGTGGCAGAACGTGCAACAGGTGGTCGAGCCCGTGCTCAAGAACTGGTACGTCTACCTCCCGGCCAGCGCGGTAAAGGAAAGCGGCACGTGGAAGCGTGAAAACCATCGCGACAAGTCGGCGGCCGGATCCGAATACGTGAGCAGCGAGCACTTCAAGTTCCGCGAGATCAAGAGAGACAAGGGGCTTTCCCTGGCTGTGGTCGACGAAGATGTCACGACTACGGTGGGCGGCACGACCGAGACCCCGATGGGGAACTACAAGATCTCCGGAAATGGCACCGGCAAGTTCGAGTTCCACTTCGACCCGGCGCGCGGCGTGATCCGTTACTTCACCGGCAGCATGAAGACCGACATCAATATGACGCCCCAGAACGGCGGCGACCCCATGCCGACGTCGGTCACCAATACCATCGAGAGACAGTTGATCGACTAGTCCCGATGCGGCCCAACGTCCACCCGATCCGCCCGGAGCGCAGGGAAAGACTGCGCGAGATGGGCTTTTTCGATCACCTGGGCGAACTGCGCGGGGTCATCACCGCGTCGGTGCTGGTCTTCCTCGCGTTTGCGGCCGGATACTTCTGCTTCAGCGGCACCATCCTGGAGTGGATGGTGCGCGACGTTCCCGTGGACCACTTCATCTTCCAGTCGCCGTCCGAAGCGTTCATGGTGCGAACCAAGCTGAGTCTGATTCTCGGCATCATGACGGCATTTCCGTACATCGGCTATCGCATCTGGCGTTTTGTGATGCCGGGGCTGTTCAACAATGAGCGCAGCCGCGTCATGCCCATCGTGGCGTGGTCGATCTTTCTGTTCTATGCAGGCGTTGCCTTCTGCTATTTCATGGTGGCGCCGGGCATGATCAACTTCCTGGTGCGTTACGGGACGGCGCACGTCCAGCCGCTGATCTCAATCAGCGCCTATTTCGACACGGTGGCACAACTGTGCCTTGCCATGGGGCTCGTGTTCCAGCTTCCCATCGTCATGTTTCTGCTGAGCCTGTCCGGCCTCGTCTCCGCACAGACCTTTCTGAAGAACTGGCGGTATGCCATCGTGATCATCTTCATCGTGTCGGCGATTGCCACCCCCAGCCCCGACCCGGTCTCGCAGACACTCATGGCAACGCCCCTGTGTCTCCTGTATATTGGAAGCGCTTTGACGGCGCTGGTCGTTTCGCGGCGTCGCGAGCAAACGTGATGGAGGCGATGTGACGAAACGCAAGACGGCGCCCAGACCCAAAGCGGCGCCGAAACGCAAATTGGTAAAGACTCCGCTGCCCGCGCCGCGCCGTTCCACGGCTGCGGCGACACGCGCCACCGCCCGGAAGGTGGCCGCATTCGCACTCGAAAAGAAGGCCGTCGAGATCACCGTGATGGATGTCCGTAAGGTAACGGACGTCACGCGCTTCTTTGTGGTGTGCTCGGGCCAGTCTTCACCGCAGGTGAAGGCAATTGCGGATCATGTGATCGATTCGTGCCGCGAGGCCGGTCTGGAGATCTACCACGTCGAGGGCTACGACTCGCTGCGCTGGGTGTTGATCGACCTGGTCGACATCGTTGTGCACATCTTCCAGCCCGACGTGCGCCGCTATTATCAGCTCGAGCGGCTGTGGGGAGACGCCCCCTCCGAGCAGATCGACGAGCCCGCAGCCGGGGCGCGTTCGTGAGCCTGCGCGAGAGCATCGCTGCCGCGGTCTCGGACGCGCTGCAGCGTCTCGAGATCGCGGCCCCCGACGTTGCGGTTTCGATCGAGCGGCCGCGCGACGCGTCGCACGGGGACATTGCCACGCCGGTGGCCATGTCGCTCGCCAGGAAACTCAAACGCAATCCCATGGAAATTGCGGAGAGCATTGCGCGCACCGTCGAGCTTCCCGCCGACATGGTGGCCGGCGTGGAAGCCGTGAAGCCCGGCTTCATCAACTTCCGTCTGGCGCTTCCCGTGCTGCAGAACAACGTGCGCGATGTGCTGCGCGAAGGCGACGCCTACGGCTCGTCGCGCGAAGGTTCGGGAAAGAGCATCCAGGTTGAATACGTTTCCGCCAATCCCACCGGACCGCTGGTGATTGTTTCGGCGCGCGCTGCGGCCGTCGGGAACTCCATCCTCAACCTGCTCGATTTCGCCGGCTACCGGACGCAGGGCGAATACTACGTGAACGACCATGGCAAGCAGGTGGAAGCGCTGGGTGAGAGTTTTCGCTTCCGTCTGAAGGAACGTTTCGGAAAGACGGCCGCGGGTGAGAGCATCGAGCAGTATCAGTATCCCGGCAACTATCTCACCACGCTGGCGGCCGGCGTTGACGAGCGCGAGGCGAACGAATGGATGGATGCCTCGTACGCGGCGCCGTCGCTGGGACGCCAGGCTGCGAAGCGCATGCTCGACAGCATTCGCGCCGATCTCGGCGCGTACGGCGCGCGCTTCGATCAGTTCTTCGGCGAATCAACGCTGCACCCCGAAGCCGTGGAGGCCGCGAAACAGCGCCTGGTTGCAAGTGGTCATACCTTCACGGAAGACGGCGCCCTGTTCTTTCGCTCCACCGACTACGGTGACGACAAAGATCGCGTCATCATGAAGAGCGACGGCGAGCCGACCTACTTCCTCGCCGACATTGCCTATCATGCTTCCAAGCTCGACCGCGGCTACAGCCGTGCCATCGGGTTGCTGGGACCCGACCACCACGGTCACGTGCCCCGCATGCAGGCCGCCATGGCGGCGCTCGGCGCTCCGAGGGACTGGCTGGAGATCATCATCGTGGGCTGGGTGCGCCTGCTCGAAGACGGCAAGCCGGTGAGCATGAGCAAGCGCGCGGGTGAGTTCATCACCATGCGCGAATTGATCGAGGACGTCGGCGTCGACGTGGCGAAATATTTCTTTTTGATGCGCCGCGCCAACTCGCCGCTCGATTTCGATCTCACGCTGGCGCGCAAGCAGTCGGACGAGAATCCGGTTTACTACGTGCAGTACGCGCATGCGCGCATTGCCAGCGTGGTGCGTTTTGCCGAAGAGAGGGGCGCCGCCACCGCGGCGGGCGCCGATCTTGCGAAGCTCGTCGCGCCGGAAGAGCGCGCCCTCATGCTGCACCTCTGGCATTTTCCCAACGTGGCCGCGGGAGCGGCTGAAGCGCGCGAGCCGCACCGCATCACGACGTATGCGCAGGAACTGGCCGCGGCGTTCCACCAGTTCTATCATGCGTGCCGGATCGTGGGCGATGACCCCGCGCTTTCGGCCGCGCGGCTCGAGCTCGCCCGCGCGACACGCACCGTCCTCAAGAACTCGCTCCTGTTGCTCGGCGTGAGCGCGCCCAGCAGCATGTAGCCCGGAGAAAGCATGTCCTCGCAGACCCAGGCCCAGCCCTTGCTCATTGTCGGTTCCGTGGCGTTCGACTCGGTGGAGACGCCCGACGGTCGCGCCGATATGGCGCTCGGTGGTTCGGCAAGCTACGTGTCGATCGCTGCCAGCTATTTCACCCGGCCGCAGGTGGTGGGTGTGGTGGGAGACGACTTTGGCGCCCACCACATGGCGCGCATGAGCGACCACGGGGTGGACGTGCGCGGTATCGAGAAGACGCCCGGTAAGACCTTTCACTGGCGCGGCCGCTACCATGAGAATCTCAAGAACCGCGACACGCTGGAGACGGCGCTCAACGTGTTCCAGCATTTCAATCCCAGCATTCCGGACGCGTACCGCGGCACGCAGTACGTGATGCTCGGCAACATCGATCCGTCGCTGCAGCTCTCCGTGCTCGAGCAGACCCGGGGGGCCAGGCTCGTCGGCATGGACACCATGAATTTCTGGATCGACACGGCGCGCGAGCCGCTCTACAACGTGCTCAAGCGTGTCGATGTGCTCTTCATCAACGACGAGGAAGCGATGCAGCTCGCCGACCAGTGGACGGTGCTGGGCGCGGCGGAAGCGATTCGCGCCATGGGACCGAAGTACGTGGTGGTCAAGCGCGGCGAATACGGCTCGGTGCTGTTCGGTCCCGATCTCACGCTGTTCGTCCCCGCGGTTCTGCTCACGCACGTGGTGGACCCGACCGGAGCCGGCGACACCTTCGCCGGCGGTTTCATGGGCCACCTCGCGCAGGGCGGAGGACTCTCACGCGAAAATCTGGCGCAGGCGCTGGCGTGGGGCACGGTCATGGCGAGCTTCACGGTGGAAGCCTTCTCGGTGGACGGCATCTGCAATCTGTCGCGGGAAGCCATCGACGGGCGGCGCCGGCAGTTGCTCGACATGGTGCGCTACTAGCCCGAAAGCCTGGCGCGCGTGGGCCGGCATCGCCCCGGCTGCCACGATTCTTGCTGTTTCCATATGGTATGCTTTTGGACGGGCTGGCCACCGGGGCGGGGCCCGCGCTTAACCCATGAATCCCAAACCGCTTACATCTGACCAGCGCAAGAAGACCGAGGAGAAGCTCTCCCGGTTGGAAGGCGTTCT
>CAZULB010000026.1:0-21236 GCA_964621155.1 uncultured bacterium
CCGTCTGCCCGATCGCGGCCAGGCACTTGGCCTTCGACACCAGGGCGGGAATGCTGTTGGCATCGATGGCGAGCAGGGTCGCGATACGCGGCAGTGCTTCTTCAAAATGGCCGGTTGTCATCAGGGAGTCGACCGTGTGCGAGAGCGAGGAAAAAAGCGCCGCGTCGACCTGCCGACGCATGTCGGCAATGCCCGTGCGCATGGGCGAGAGCAGTCCGGCGCGCAGGAGCAGTCCGCGCGCATATTCCAGCCGACCCGTGCGCCTGTAGAGGCCGGCCAACTCGCACATCGCGTCCACATCGGTCGGATTGCGAAGCAGCACTTCCTGGAAATAGATCTCGGCCAGCGGGTAATGCTTCATGTCGCCGGCCGCGCGCCCCATTTCCAATAGTTCCGCGCGGGTCGTTGTCGAGTCGAATAGTCCCTCGCGATTCCATTCGGTGGCGAGCTTCTTGACCGGTTCGCTGCCCCCGCGAGCGGTGCCGGCGGCGGCGCCCACGAGCAGTAGGGCAATTATTAGCCGTTGGAATCGCATGGAGCTTTGGGAAATCGCAAGCTCCATACCAGAGGACAGCGTCGCGCTGCGACGCGGCGCCGGGAGCTATTCCGCCGCGTTTTCCAGCGCCAGCTGGGCGAGGTGGTCCTCGACCGCGTCGCTCAGGCGGTCAAGGTTCCGGTTGGCGATATCGGCGAGATGCTGCTCCTGCTCCGTGAGCTCGCGCGTCGCGACCAGGCCCTCCAGGGCCATCTTGACCGCGGTCAGCGGCGTGCGCAACGCGTGCGACGCTTCGGTGAGATCACCTTCGACGGCGCGCGACTCGTAGGCAGCGTCAACCGCCGCCCACAGGTCAGCCACGTCGCTGAAGGGTTTGCGCAGGAACCAGCGCGAGCCCAGCGCGCGGGCGTCATCGCGCACACGCGGTTCGGGATTGGCGGTCATGTATACAATCGGGGTCTCGATGCCGCGCGCGCGCAGCATGCGGCCAAATTCGATTCCCGTCATGCCGGGAAGCTTGATGTCGGAAACGATGACATCGGGCGCGTCGGCAACGACAGCCGCCAGCGCGTCCGCGGCACGCTCAAAACGGCGCACCTCGTGACCACGGCTGGACAGCGAGCGTCCGAGCCACTCGCGCATCAGATGATCGTCCTCGATGAGCACGATCCGAATCAAAGCGTCCCTCCAGTTCCCCGTTCGGGGCGCTGTTTGCGTGTTCAATCCATTTCGACCAGAGGGTCTGGTGGGCGGAGAAATGGCAAGCCATGTGCCACGCGGGATGGGCAGTTTGCGGCGTCCTTGCAGGGACTTCATGGGAATCGCAGGCGCCCCACGCACCGCGACGCGGAACCGCGCGCCCGGCGGCGGGAGCCGGGCTCCGGTGGCAAACTGCGACTGGTTTCTAGAATCGCACCGTGAAACCGGCGGTGGCCGACCAGTCGCAAACGCGCTGCGTCTCTTCGCCGGTTTCCAACTGGAAACCGGCCCGAACCACCAGCTCCTCGGAAGCGATCACCGAGACGGTTCCGTACCACATCCATCGCTCGGTCCTGTCACTCGTATAGATGTAGAGCGTTCCCAACTGCCCCCGGACATCGCCTCCCCCCACCGCGGCGCCGGCGCTGAAGCGCGAATTATTGGTGTGGCGTTCGTCCACGGGACGCTGCGTATCGTTACGTTTGACGGAGGTCTTGCCCGCAATGGCATAGGCGGTCACATTGCCCAGCGTGTCGACATATGCGAGCGAGGCGGAGAAATCGAGCGTCGAGGTCGAGTAAGGGAAAAACTCCTGCTTGGTCGTGCCGCCCGAGAGATAGCCGAGCAGAAGGACGGAGCGCTGATTTTTTCCGCAGACACGCGCATCCCCACGAATGGTGAGATCGCCGATGCCCGACTCGATATCCTCATCGTCGGACACGCTGACAAAGTTCTGCTCGAGCCCGACGCTGAATGCCGTGCGCACCGGGAACGTCGCGCCGAAGCGATAGATCGAGGCCTCGGTGGGGTCCTTGCGGGCGAAATCGAGATCGGCGGAAAGCGTGATACGGCGGGGAGAAAGCAGGAAGGCCGGCTCCGCGGAGGCATTTTCGTAGATGCCCGCAGCACCGGCCTTCAATGGCCACCAGGACAGAATTACCGCCGACGCGGCGAGTACGAGCCGCGTCGCCCGGACGTTCCGTTGCATGCGTCCCTCAGGGCGGTCCTAGTGGACCACACCCTCGAGGAGCTGAACGCGTCCCTGGCGAATAAACTGAACCCAGATCGTGCGCCGGTTACCCGGCAGCCGGTCCTTGGCCACGATTTTCCCGAAATCGTTCCACGACCGGTGGTGGATTACTTCGCCGATCTGGTACTCCTGATCGTCCGAGTATTCCTTGGCATGCTCGACGTCGAGATCTTCGATCGCAACCGTCTGCTCTTCAGGCATGACATCGGCATCGTCCAGGTCTTCCTTCGGCATGTAAGGAAGGAATCCCTGGCAGCCGGGACATTTCAGCCAGAGCACATCCTCGGTGCTCCCCTGCTTGATGATGTCCATGTCGAAGTCGGCCTTGCAGACCGAGCAATGCTGGTGAATCGTATTCGAGCTCACGATGGTCATGATTCCCTCAGTGCCGTTCAGGTACTGTCGTTTTGACTACGACAACACGATCCGGCAACACCCCTCCGCCTCAAGCTTCGAACTGTAACGTGACCCGCACAACTGGCAGGGGTACCCGTCGATCCGGCCGTCTTTCTCGGCCTTGCGAAGCAGCTGGACGAACTTGACGTACTCCTTGTCCTTCGTGAGCACCCCGCCTTTTTCCCGTTTCTCCATTCCCGAACCCTCCGCGGTTAGGTGATAACCAGGCAGCAGCCTAAGCCAATGATACTGGTTGGGATACACAGGATGCTGTGTCCTGACGCACCGACTCACACTATATATTGCGGTGACCTTATCGGCGCACCACAAGATGCGTCAAGCAAAAACTGCGGAGAGTCAACTCGAAAACAGATGTCGTGTGGCAACATCGACAGGCTAAATATAGGCAGGTTCACAGAGTCAGGCAATACCCGCTGCGCAACTCGCGGAAATCATCCGTGGAGAACTTTCCACAACTCATCACAGGCGACTAGCGCAGCGCGTTGTCGAGATCCGCTTCGAGATCTTCGACGTCTTCAATTCCAACCGATATGCGCACGAGGCCCGGCGTGACACCGAGCTTCAACTTCTCCTCGGGCGGAACGCTGCCGTGCGTCATGGTGGCGGGATGTGAAATGAGACTCTCCACGCCGCCCAGACTTTCGGCGAGCGTGAACACGCGCGTGGACTTGAGCACCTTGTCCGCGTTTTCGAGCGAGCCGGTGTCGAAGGAAATCAAGGCGCCGAAACCGCGCGCCTGTTTCTTCGCCAGCTCGTGCTGCGGATGCTGCGGAAGACCGGGATAATTGACACTCTTGAGTTTCGGATGTTGGGCGAGATACTTCGCCAGCTCGCGCGCGTTTTCCTCGTGCTGCTTCATGCGCACGGCGAGCGTCTTGGTGCCGCGGAGCGCGAGGTAGCAGTCCATCGGCCCGGGGACGGCACCCACGGCATTCTGGAGGAAGCGCAGTTTCTGGGCCATGTCCGCGTCGTTCAGGATCACGACACCGCCCACCATGTCGCTGTGTCCGTTCAGGAACTTGGTGGTGCTGTGGACGACGATGTCGGCGCCGAGATCGAGCGGTGTCTGCAGGTACGGGCTCATGAAGGTGTTGTCCACGCATACGACCGCGCCCCGCGCGTGCGCCATATCGGCCACGGCGCGAATGTCGGTGACGCGCAGCATGGGATTGGTGGGCGACTCCAGGAACACCAGGCGCGTCCTCGGCGACAGCGCCGCCTCGACGTTCTTGAGATTCGACGTGTCGACGAACTTGAAGACGTAACCGTATTTCTTCAGCACCAGCTCGAAGAGCCGGTAGGTGCCGCCGTACACATTGTCGGTGCATATGATCTCGTCGCCCGGGCCGAACAGGCGGAGAATGGTGTCGGTCGCGGCCATACCCGACGAGTACGCGATGCCGAATTTTCCCTTTTCCAGGGCGGCGACATTGCGCTCCAGGGCCTCGCGCGTCGGGTTCGCCGTGCGCGCGTACTCGTAGCCGCGATGCTTGCCGATGCCGTCCTGCTTGTACGTCGAGGTCTGGAAAATGGGCGTGTTGACGGCGCCCGTCTTGTCGTCCGGCGCCTGCCCCGCGTGAATGCAATCCGTCTTGAATCCCATGCTTCTCCCGCGGCGCGGCGCGCCGCCCTTTTTTAGATGCCCTGGAAGCCGTTATCGGCGAGCCATTTTTCCGAGTGAACCTTGCTCAGATAGCGTTCACCGGTGTCGGGAATCAACACCACCACGATCTTGTCGGCGTCGAGGTCGCGCGCCACCCGGAGCGCGCCCACCACCGCCGCACCCGACGAGCTTCCCACCAGCATGCCCTCTTCTTTCGCCAGCCGGCGGGTCATGATGATGGCGTCGGGATCTTCCACGGTGATCATGCGGTCGATGTACTTGAAGTTGTAGGCGCCGGGAATGAAATCTTCGCCGATGCCGTCAATCAGGTACGACCCCGCTTCGCCCATTTTCCCGGTCTCGAAGAATTCGCACAGAATCGACCCGCGCGGGTCGATGCCCACAATGTGCACGTTCGGATTCTGTTCCTTGAGGTAGCGGCCGGTGCCGGTGATGGTGCCGCCGGTGCCGGCGCCGCACACGAAAGCGTCCACCTGCCCCGCCGTGTCACGCCAGATTTCCGGGCCCGTGGTGCGGTAGTGCGCCTCGGGGTTCATCTGGTTGTCGTATTGATTGGGCCGGACCGCGTTGGGGCGCTCGCTCGCAATGCGCTTCGCCACCGAGTAGTAGCTTTCGGGTGAATCCGGCGCCACGTTGGTCGGGCAGCGGATCACTTCGGCGCCGTACGCCTTGAGCATGTATTCCTTCTCCACCGGCACCTTGTCCGGCATCGTGAATACGCATTTGTAGCCCATCAGCGACGCCGCCAGCGCCAGCCCCAGGCCCGTATTGCCCGACGTGCACTCCACGATGGTGCCGCCCGGCTTGAGCCTCCCCTGGCGCACCTCTTCTTCGATCATGTAGGTGCCGATGCGGTCTTTCACGCTGCCGCCCGGATTGAAGTACTCGAGCTTGGCGAGCACCGTGCACTTCACATCCTTCGTGACCTTGTTCAACCGCACCAGCGGCGTGTTGCCCATGGTGCCCAGCACGTCCTGGGCGTACTTAACGCGACGCAGTCGTTCGCTCATGGTGTCGCGCGGCGCGCAATCCGAGCGCCGCCCTCCTTGGCTCGTTGGGATATCTCGAAAACACGCAGCTTAGCGCAGGAGCACGATCTTCTTGAAGCCCTTGTTCTCGCCCGCCTGCGCCTTGACGAAATAGACGCCGGAGGGTGCGGGCACATTGCGCTCGTTGGTACCGTCCCAGCGCAGAGTCAGAATTTCGTCGAGCGAGTTGGCGCTCGTCAGGGTGCGCACCAGCTGCCCGTTGACGCTGTAGATCGAAACGTTGACCGGTGTCGCCATGCGGATCGGAGCCAACTCCGGGCCACCGTAGGTGCGTGGTATGGCAATCGACATGGTGACGGAACCGCGCGACGGGTTGGGCGCAATGTTCGAAATCACGTTGTCGACGATTGGAATCATCGCCGTCTTCTGGATCACCTTGGAGCGCGAGCTGTAATCGCGCGTGCCACCGGCGTAGGGCAGCGAGAAATCTCCCTGTACGTAGTATGAGTAGTCCTGGCCCGCCACGATGTCGCGATCGATGTACTGGTACGGGATGAAGCCCGCGCGCGGCGGTCCCGACGCCGCCACGTCGTCGGCAATCCGCGTACCCGGCATCGCTTCGCCCGGCCCCAGACGGTACACGTCGAATTTGGCGCCAAAGGGATTGCCGACGATCTCCCACGTCACCTTGATGCGATTGGTCTCCGCCGTGAGGGCGGTGCGGCTGTAATTGACACCCACGAAGTACACCGTCTTCGCCGAACCCACCGACTGCATGCCGACGCTGTTCTCGACATCGACTACGAACGCGCTGGGCCCCACCTGCGCGAGCTCGACGTGGAACTCGCATTCTTCTTCCACCTCGTCCCACTTGCCGTCGAGCGGCTCGAGCTCCACGCGCGATCCGGATCCGAGAGACAGAAACCCGCTACGCAGAGGCGCCGCGTACGAAATGCGATGATCGGCGGCGATGCTGGGATTGCGGTTCGGCACCGCCTGCGCGATGGCCTTGAAACGCAGCGTGTACGCGTTGGTGGTGACCGTGTCCGCATCGGGCGGATCGAATTCGACAATGGGCGTGGCCTCGAAGATGTCGGGCTTGCCGTTGTCGTTGTCGTCAATCACGCCCAGGTGACCACGACTCCACTCGCACCACGGCCGCATGAGGTTCTTGCGCGCTGCCGTGTGCATGATGCACTCCTGCAGTGGATTGCAGCGCATCTCCACGCCGTTGGGCGCGATGCTGGAAAGATTGCCGTTGGTGTAGTTGAGGTACCCGGATCGGGAGCCGCACGCCCCGGGGGCACCGGGATACTCGTCCAGCGTCCAGAAACAGTGGCCGGCCTCGTGGTTCACGATCTGCGAGTACACCAGACGCTCACCGACACCGTTGATGTCGACGCCGGCCGGAAACGGTTCAATCAGGCACGGACCGCCGAGAAACGCATACGCGGTATAGTCCGCGGTTCCACTGCCGAACTTGTTGTTGGGCGTGTTGCGGCTGTTGGCGATGAAGCCGGTGAACACCCATTGCGTGCGCACGAGTGCGCGCTTGTCCTGGTTGAAGCGATGCACTTCCGCCAGCATGTCGTTGGTCTGGCCATAGCCGATCGAGCGCAGAGCGTCCAGTACCCAGTCCGGATCTGTGCGCATGACATGACCGATGGGCTCGTAGCTCGTGCGGACGCGCTCGAACGAGTTCATGACGAAGCTCAGGTCCATACTGGGGAACTTGCCCTGCCACCCGAGCAGAGCCTCATACGCCCCCTGCCTGGCCTGGACTAGATCCTCATCGGTCCAGTCTTCGACATTGGTTTCGGCGGTTCCGTCGCTCTCGGGATAAACGAAGTTGGCGCACACGCTGCCACCCAAAAACTGCGAGCTCTCCTGCAGCTGCTGCACCGGGGAACCATCCGGTGCACGACCCGGCAGCATGCCCGCCCGGAACAGGCGCTCCGATACCGCGAGCTGTTCGCGCGTCGGCCTGATGACCACGTCTTTGAAGCCGTCGTCTGCCGCGGCGTCGCCCGCACTCGACCACGCAGGCTCTTTGGCCATGCGGTCGACGGTGCGGTGCGCATCGGCAATCCAGGACCACGGATGGCTCGCGAACGCAATCTGCGACTCGACCTCGATACCGGTCGCGCGCGTAAAGCCAGCCGGCATTTCGATGGAAGTCGAAAGCGCGACCGGCACGTCACACACGATGACGCGCTCGGGCAGGATGAGATTCACATTGCGGGCGCCCGCATCGATGAGACGGAGGCGAAAATCGATGGCTTCGGTTTCGGTGGCGTTGGCACCGATGAAGTAGGTGCGCGTGGCGGGCACCGTGCTTACGCTGCGCACGAAGACGGCTTCCGGCGCAGCGGACAACGCGATCGCGGGCGTGATGAGCAGGGCCGCGAGCCCCAGGCAGCAGATTTTCTCGACGTGTAACATGGCCGTCTCAGTGAACCGGAATGATCGGTTTGGCGCCGGTGCCGTGGGCCACCAGCACACTGATAGTACGTGACCGGCGCGGTCCGGTTTCCGGGATGCCCTTCACCGCGGGCACCGTGCGGGACTCGCGGGTGCGGTCAATTTCGCTCTTCACAAGGTGAAAAAGCGGAACCGACGGCGCCGTGTAGATTGCAACGTGGTCGGTGCGCTTCTGTTGGATCACAACGCGCCCGCTGGGTATCTCGCGCGACTCGGAATTGTCGAACACACGGTATTCACACGTGAATTTCCCCGCCGGCGTCTGCAGCACGCGGCCTGGCTCTGTCTTCCAGTCCGACGCCGAGGCCGGAGATACGCGTGTCAACCGGCGCAGGTCGGCCGGATTCCCCTTCTGTGCGGACTCGTGTCCTTTCATGGTGTAGAAGCGCGAGATGTACTGATGGAGCGAGTCGCCTTCCTCCATCGAATGTATGCCTTCGTCCACCAGCGCGCGCGCCACATCACGACTCGAATCATCGCGACCCGGCACCCGGCTCTCCACTTCCAGCCAGTACGCGTTGCCCCCCGTTGCCGTCTTCTCGCGTCCGACCACGGCGAGGTAAACCAGAGTGGTGTCGGTATCGCCCATGGCCTCGTCGACCACCTGGTAGCGGCACCACGCGCCCACGTTGAATTCAATGGAGCGCATATCGATGCCGGGCAGAAGGAACGAATCACCGTCCGCCGCCTTGACGGGCAGGACTGCGGCGGAGCCGACGAGCAGGAGAACGGCCAGCGCTGCGCTAGTGCGCAATGAGTGGCCAGTCCTTTTCAAAGTTGAAATCGGGATCATCGTTCGGCGTGTGACAACGCACGCAGGCCTCGCGCGCCCGGGCCCGGTAACTTCCATCGCGCGCGTGCTCGGCGCCGGGGCCGTGACAGGCTTCGCACTGCACGTCGGTGAGGTCGACCGGTGCTCCGCGCATACGCACGCCGCCGAAGCCACCCTCCTCGTTATAACCGGTGACGTGGCATCCGACACAGTTGGTGTCGCGATTGACGAATTCGGATGCGAGGGTTGCGTACGCATGGGCATGTGCGGTCTTCATATACACCTGGAACTGTGCCTCGTGGCAGTTCTGACACGAACCCACTCCCAGGTAGCGGGTTCCAAACACATTGTCGGTGCTGCCTTTGAGCTGTTCGCGGGCGTATAGCTCCTTTTGCACCTTGCGATTTTCTTCGTCGAACTGGTCCAGGCGCTTCGCCATTTCCGGATCGTCCGGATACTCGGCTGACATGGGATAGATACGATTGCGCCACTCGGTGATGTGCCGCTCCTTGTCGAGCTTCATGTCGAGCTGACCCAGATTCTGTCCCTGCGCGGTCGCGCGCAGAATGCGCGTCTTGCCCACCACGATGGGCTCGCCCATCGGCCGGTTGCCCGGATCATGCCCGATGACCATCAGGTCAATGTCGGGCAGAGCTTCCGCGAGGCGCTGGGCCTCAACCTGGTCCATGTGGGCCAGCAGCACAACCACGTCGCTCTGCCTGCGCACATCCTCGAGCACCGCTTTGACGGCCGGTTCGGCCTCGCCGAGCGTGTACGTGAGCGCATCGACCGACGAGATGCCGCCGCCGCGCTGCTTGGTGGACGCCGACATCACGCCGATAAAGCCGAAGCGGATGCCGTTCTTCGTCACGATGCGGTACGGAGCAAATGCCGTCCCGAGCTTGTCGGCCGCATCATATTCCGGCCCCTTCTCGCGCACCTTCACCGAGTCGACGCGGGCAATCAGATTGGCGCAAACCACCGGCAGGTTGTACTTGCGCGCATCTTTGGCAAGCGCTCCCAGGCCGAAATTCAGATCCATCTCGCCAATGCCAATCGCGTCGTACCCAAGAACACCCATCATATTGGCCACGAAATGCGACTTCGACTCGTTGAAGACGTCGGCCGTGCCATAAAAATCACCGGCCGTTACCGCCCACAACGGCGCACCTTCAGCCCGCAATTTCTTCAGAAGACCGGCCCGCCGGGCAAGTCCGCCAGAGGCATTGGAGTGTCAGCCACAGGGCCGGTAGTAGGCGCGCGTATCGCTTTCGTAGAACAGGCGTGCGTCCGGCAGGGGTTCGGTCGGCGCGGGCGGGGACTCAGCACCACCGGCAGCCAGCGCGAGGAGGACCGCAAATACAAGGGATGAGCGCATCGGTAGGACGAATATAGCATGCGCCCCCGGGTGCCACAAGGCGTTGGCAGGGAGAGATTTGGGGCGCACGACAGGGCTGAAAACGACGACAGGCGGGGCGACTTACGCCTCCGCCTGTCGGGTAGAAACGGTGACTTTTTCCCTTACACCTTCACGCGGTCCTTGAGTGCACGACCCGCGGAGAATGCCGGGAACTTCGTCGCCGGAATTTCGATGGTCGCTCCGGTCTGCGGATTACGACCCTCGCGCTTCTTGCGCTTGCGGACCTGGAACGTCCCGAAGCCCGTGATCTGTACCTTGCGGCCCGACTTCAATTCGGCCGCGATGATGCCATGCTTGGTGTGTGTGCTAAAGATCGCGTCGATGACGTTCTTCGAATCCTTCATCGTGAGGCCCGTTTTCTGGGCAATGCGTTCGACGAGTTCTGTCTTGTTCACGTTACACCTCCTTCCCGATCTCACGCGCACTTTATCGACCGCCAAAAAAATGTGTCAACATTTATTCGGGGGTTCGGAGCGTGGGGGCGCGGAATTCCTCCGGCGCGAGGCGCACGGGACGATTTGCAATCCTAGAATTGTCCCATGAGACCGGTGCCGAGACCACGCGTGCCCGACTCGCCATAGAGGTCGGGGTGAGCCTTGAGTGCGATCCGGAAGTAGTACTGCCATTCTGCGTTGGGACCGGTCCCCAGCACCTGGCGGGAGAAGCTCATCTCCCAGCAGTGCAGATCGCGGGTGATGCCGAAGTTCTGGCCGTCCAATGTCCTGCCCTCAACGTCGTAGATGGTGGAGTAGTCGATACGCCACTTGTCGCTGAGCTGGATGTCCCAACCCACGCGCAGCGTGGAACTAACCATGCCCGTCGAGCTCTTGCTGTAACCCAGCCCCAGGTTGAGGTTCCAGGGCAGCCAACCCTCTTTCAGCTTCAGGTCCGCACGGGGAGTCTGCCTGGTCTGGCCGTCCTGGTCGCGCTGCGTGTACGCCACGCCGCTGCCGGACCTGTCGCGTCGCGAGGTATCGGACGCCGCCACCGTATTGAGCTCCTCCACCTCGAGATTCTGCGCGCGCCCGAACGGATGCGAGCCGCCGAAGTGGAAATTCGCGACCGCGCTGGAATTGAGCACGTCCAGCGTGTACGGGTCGATCGCGTGATTGAGGGAGAAGTTCAGGCCAAAAAACGCGAAGTTGACGTTCGAGCTCACCGTGCTCCAGGCGTTCTCGACGGAGGTGTCGGGCAAGTAGCGGGTGGAAAGGTTCCAGATCACCACGGGAGGAAGGTTGCGAACATCTTCCTCGCCGGTGGAGGTCGTGTCCTTACCCGCGACTTTCAGGTCGAGCGCATTGCGCAGATTCAGTCCAATCGATTGCGAGCGCGGCCGGTTGTCCCGGGGGGGCGAATAGGAATAGCTGGCCGAGGGTGACACCGTGTGTCGGATGCCGCGCAGACGGCCGACATGAGGATAGAACGTGCCGTAGAAATTCGTACTCGTGTTTCCTCCCGCACTCCACGTGAAATCGTTGCTGGTGAAAGTGGAATCCAGCGCCGCGACCGGATTGGTGATCACCACCGGCGAGATCTCACCGCCGTAGATCGGGACCGTCGCCGGCTGGTCGAAGCTCTGGTGCGCATCGCGCGAAGTGTCGAAACGCCGCGAATCCAGGCTGGCGTTGAACGAGGGCGACAGCGTGATGAAACCCGCGATCTTTTGCGGGCTGGACAACGTCAATCCGGCGTGACCGGTCCACTCTTCGCTCACCTCGTACAGGCGCTCCACGCGACGGAACTGGCCGTTCACCGAAGGCGAGTAACGGGTGTTCTTGAGCAGGCTCTGCCACGCGCCCTTGGGCGCGCCCGCATCCGAACCGAAGTAGAGATTGCGCGACGGAATCAAGAACGACAGGCTGGGAGCCGTCATGTCGACCTTGGCCGTGTTGGGATCCGTGATGTTCAGTTTCTGCGTGCGCGCAGCGGAAAGACTGATCGCCGTTGACTTCCAGCTTTTCTGCAGGTTCAAGGTAGAACGGATCTGGCGGTCGATATAGCGGTCCACATTGTCGATCGTGTTCACGGTTTGAACCGCCTGATCGCTCGAAACGAAGCGCAGATCGGAGCGCAGCGTGAAGCGCTCGCCGAGAGTCTGGTTGTGGTCGGCCTCCAGGGTCCATTCGGAGCCGGAGTTGTCCAGCCCGCGCGTATAGTTGTAATTCACGTTGCCGTTCAGTCGATAGCGCAGGGCGTAGCGGTTGCCAATGTACATGCGCCAGCGCACGTCCTCGTCGAAGTCGGTGACGAAGGTGAAGTCGGTGTAGTCGTTGGTCGCCCAGTAGTAGCCCAGGCCGCGGATGAAACGGTTGCTGTCGCTCGTGATACCGAACTCGATGTCGGGGCGGAGGAAACCCGAGCGCCGACCGTGGCTGATAGAGTTGGCCATGAACGGAAGCGCGAAGATCGGCGTCTTGCCCACGTAGAGCCAGATTGGACCCGTGAACACTTTGTCGTCCGGGTAGACTTTCATGTCCTTGGCGGCGAAGTGATAGTGCGGTTCCTTCAGGTCGCACGTCGTGTAATAGGACTCCCACACTTTCATCTCGTTCTCGCCCACCTTGGCGAGATGTTCGCCGCTGTAGTAGCCCTGCTCGTACTGCGTATTGCCCTTCGTCACCAGACCGGTCCCGCCTTCCATGTCGTAGTCCATGCGCTCGCCGTAGATCTTCTGGTCGGCTTCCGTGAGAACGGGACTTCCGCTCGCGTCGAGAATCTGGTTGGAAGAGTGGAACGTGATGGTTTCGCCCGTGAGTTCGCTGCCGCGGTAGCTGACCGCGGCGCTCTTGCGCAGAAACAGGTCCTTTTTGGCCGCATCGTACTGGATGCGGTCCGCTGCGTATTGCACGCGCTGCGCCTTGGTCTCGAACGGGACGTACTTGAGCGACGAGTCGGCGGCAACGCGCAGGCTGTCCGTGGTTTCGCCTTTTTTCAAATCGACATAACGATAGACACCCGAAGCGTTCCCCTGCACGTCCACCCACTCGATCTCCTGCGCGCCCATGCGCATGAACATCTTGTCGCCCTGAATGAGATTGCTCTCCACCTTCGAGGTCGAGAGCGGACGGTACTCGCTCTGCGCGTTGCCGTTCACCCAGACCGAATCCACGTCGTTGTTGTGCAGATAGATCGTGATCGAGTCGCCCTTCATCCAGTTGTCGCGGTTGACGACCATGGAGTCGCGCGGGACCTCGCGAATCTCCGCATTTCCGGTGATGTCGATCCGATGCACCTCGTCCTCGTTGTAGTACGCGACCATGTGGTCACCCTTCATCCAGGTGTTGTCCTGCTTGGCCAGCGGATGGCCGAAGAGCTCGAGGCGCTTCTTCTTGTCGTAAATCATGGCCGAGTCGGCCTGCGTGACCGTGTTTCCCTTGATGATCTTCACTTTGTAGTACGCGGTGGCCCACGAACTGTCGGGAGAAACGCGCATGGTATCCGCGGTGACCGTGACCGGTTCCTTCTCGCGCGTGTTCGAAATCAACGTGGGCTCTTCGTCGACGATGCCCTGACCCGTGGTGCGGTAATACACGCCGTGCCGCCCGTACTGAACGATGTCCTGCTTGGTGTTCTTCATCTCCACATTACCGAATGCTTCGGCGCGTTCGATCAGACGCTGATACAGGACGCGGTCGGCGCGGATGGTGGTGGTCGAGTCCCGGCCCACGACGTGGCCCAGAAGCCACGCCTCACCGGTCAGCCGCGAGTAACGGACTTCCTCACAGTCGACCTCCCAGCCGCGGTCGTTGATGTGGACGTGCTTGCGCAGGACGGCGAGGTCTTCATACTGCAGGTACTCGCCTTCGTCGCCCGTCATGGTCATGGTCTGCTGGACGACCTTCACGTTGCCAAAGAGCTGCGTGCGCTTCTGGATGGTGAAAGAGATGCCACGATCAGCGGTGACGGTGACGTCACCGTGGATGATGTGCACGTTGTCGGTGAGTACGAGCACCGTCTCACCGTTGATCTTCTTGAGCTCGCTGCGGTCGGCCCGGATATCGAAGTAGTTCACCGAGTCCGGCGGCGCGGCGGGCGCCGGCGCGGCGGGCGTCTGCGCGATGCTGACACCGGCATACAGCGCCCACACCACAGCCCACCCGAACAGGGCTCGCGCTGCGCCCCCCTGGCGGCAAAGCTCACGCTTCATCGTCGCGCTCGCCTGGTTGGTTTCGCATCCCGCGCGAGCATCGCCGCACCCACCATGCCGGCGTCGTTGCCCAGGCGCGCGCGCTCGATGCGAGCGGCGCCCGCGGTCTCGCGAAAGGCGTGGCGAGCAACGGCGCGGCGGATGTGCGGCTCGAGCGCCGCGAAACCGCCCGCAACACCGCCGCCAATCACCACCACGGCGGGATTCAGTGTATTGAGCAGAATCGCCACCGCCACACCCAGATGGTCGCCCGCGCTGCGAATGGCTTCGCGCGCCCAGAGGTCCCCGGCGCGGGCTCTCTCAAAGACGCGGAAAGCGGTCAGCTTTTCATCGCGACCTGCGGTACGCTTGCGAGAGACGCGCCGGAACTCGTTCGCCATCCGAACGATGCCGTACGCTCCTGCGTACGCTTCGAGACACCCACGGCGTCCGCAGTGGCACCTGGGTCCGTTGCCATCCAACGTGATGTGGCCGATCTCGCCGCCGAAGCCCGACACGCCGCTCACGATGCGTCCATCCATGACAATGCCGCCGCCCACGCCGGTGCCGAGCGTGATGAGCACCAGGTTCTGACCACGCGGCCCGCGCACGACCGACTCACCGTAGGCGGCGCAGGTGGCGTCGTTCTGGATCAGAATCGGAACCGAAAAATGTCTGGATGCCAGGGCAGCGAGCCGGGTGCCCTGCCAGGCCTTGAGGTTGGGCGACGCGGTGAGCACGCCGCGACGCTCGTCGAAAAGACCCGCGCAGCCGATGCCCACGCCTGCGATCCCGTCGGGAGCGAGTGCGCGCGCAGCGGCATGGATGCGCGCGAACGCGCGCGCCGCGCCTTCCGGCGCCCGCGTCTCGACGAGCCCGCGCTCCACCACCTTCGCGCCGGGTGAAACCGTCGCGAGCTTGATGTTGGTGCCCCCGATGTCGATCCCGAGAAACGGCTTCATGCCGGCCATATTCTTCGTCCGAAGTCCTGCACGACCCGATGCGATCCCACCGCCACCACGACGCGATGGCGCTCGCCGGGCCGCTGCAGCCGTTGGGCCAGCCGTCCCAGCGCATCGTCGCGCGCGTCGCGACGGTTCCACAGAATGACGTCCGTGGACCTATCCGGCAAGTGCCGAAGGAAGAAGTGCTGCAGCAATTCGTGTGGAGCGAACGCCGTGTCCGTGCTGCCCGGTTCCGATTCGGGCTCGACGAGGCAGAGGGTGCCGGCCGCCTTCAGGAGATGAAGCGGCGCGTCGAAGAGCTCCTTGCGGCGTAACAATCCGAATATAAGCAATACCTCCTCGCGCGGGGTGAATGCCGCCAGGTGGTCGGCCGTGGCACGCAGCGCCTCTTCATTGTGGCCGATGTCCAGGATGAAGGTGCGGCCGTCGCGTTCGATCAACTGGAAGCGGCCGGCGATGAAGGCCTGTTCGATGCCCTCGCGCACGTGGGATAGAGTCGGCACCACCGTCTCGGCTGCACCCACGGCAAGCAGCGCATTGTCGGCCTGGTGCGCCCCGGCAAACGGAACCCGGACGCGGCCGTAGTCGGCGCGGGTGGTATGCAGTTCTACCTCGAGCCCGCCCAGCGATTCCGCGCAGACCACCGCGCTCCCGATATCGGAGAGCGCGTGCACCGCGAAGCCGTCGCGCCGGCCTTTTTCGTGGACGATGTCCATGAGCTCGGGCTTGAGCGCCCCCACGAAGAGCGGCACTCCCGGGCGGGTAATGCCGAGCTTTTCGCCCAGGATGGCTGGTTCCGTATCGCCCAGGATGCGCCGGTGGTCGAGCGAGATACTGGTGATGACGCTCGCCACGGGCGACACGATGTTGGTCGCGTCGAAGCGGCCACCCAGGCCGACCTCCAGCGCCGCCACTTCCACACCGGCCTCGGCAAAGAGCAGGAATGCGATCGCCGTGAGCGCCTCGAAGTAGCTGTACGGGATATCGTCGCGCAGGGGCTGGATGCGCGCGGCCGCCCGCTCCAGCTCGTCGACGGTGGCAAACTCGCCGTCGATGGCAATGCGTTCGGCGACGTGAAAAACATGGGGAGAGATATAGCGGCCGGTGCGCAGCCCCTCGTGCCCGAGGATCGACGCCAGCATGGTGGTGGTCGAACCCTTGCCGTTGGTGCCGGCGATCAGGACGGAGCGAAAGGCGCGCTCGGGGTGGCCGAGGCGGTCCATCAGAGCAGAGATGTTCCCCAATCCCAGCGTCATCGCCGAAGGCGAGAGGCCGAGAACAAATTTCAGATGGGGCGGTAGGTCAGGAGAGAGATCAGGAAACGGCCGGAGACTGCGAGCCATCCTTCACTTCCTGTTCCGATGCGGAAACGGCGCGCGCGCACATGAAATCGAGCACCTCTTCGAGGGTGCGTCGCAGCTCGTCGCGCGGGACGATCATGTCGATCATGCCGTGCTCGAGCAGGAATTCGCTGCGCTGGAAGCCTTCAGGGAGGTCCTGGCGGATCGTTTGCTGGATCACACGTGGACCCGCAAAACCGATGAGCGCCTTGGGCTCGGCGATGATCACGTCGCCCAGGCTCGCAAAGCTGGCGGTGACACCGCCCGTCGTCGGATTGGTCAGAATCGAGATGTACGGCAGTCCTTCTTCGGACAGCCGGGCCAGCATGGCACTCGTCTTCGCCATCTGCATGAGCGAATAGATCGACTCCTGCATACGGGCGCCGCCCGAGCGCGATACCACGATCAGCGGCCGGCGGCGAAGAATGGCATCCTGCGTGGCGCGGGCAAACTTTTCGCCCACCACCGAACCCATGCTGCCGCCCATGTAGGAGAAATCCATGATGCCGAGGACGACGTCGCGCTCGCCCATTCTGGCGAAGCCGGTGACGAAGGCGTCGTCCATGCCCGTCTTCTCACGGTACTCGCGGATGCGGTCGGTGTACTTCTTGAGGTCCTTGAAGTGGAGCGGATCACCGGAAACGAGGCCGGTATGCGTCTCGCGGAAAGTGCCCGGGTCGGAGAGGATCTCGATGTACTGCTGCGTCGAAATCATGAAGTGGTTGCCGCACCGCGAGCACGTCCACAACCGCTTCTCGAGCTCCTTCACATAAAGGATCTCGCCGCAGATTTCGCACTTCTTCCACAGGCCGTCGGGGACCTGCTTCTTCTGGATGGGCTGGATGCCCTTCTTTTCCCGCTTGAACCAGGACAACGAGACAACACCCTCTTCCTTAAGAGACTGGACGGGATCAAGGAGACTATAGCCCCGTCCCCGACCCCTCACAACCCCAATCTCCTCCGAAATCCGCCCCGTGGCTTCCGGTGGCTCATCGTAACTCAAAGTGATTCAATAAATTGCCGCAAGACCCGGGCCAACCCCAGGGTGGCCCGGCCGCTCGCCTCCAGGACCTCGGTATGGACCGGAACCGAGGCATTGATGCCCGTACAGGGGTTGGTCACCACCGCGACCGCCGCCACCGGCAAACCAATGGCATTGGCGTGCGTCACCTCCGGTGCTCCCGACATCGTGGCGACGATTCCGTCCGCGTATTGCAGAAACTCGACGTCCATCGGGCTTTCGTAGGTCGGGCCGCTCGCGCATGCCGATATGCCGCGCTGCCACGGCACCTGTGCGGTGGTGGACGCAACCTCGAACAGTCGTGTCAGTCTTGGGTCAACTCGCATCGCGGAGACACGGCGCGATGGCGCGGGCAAGGGGCGGCGATTCTGCAAATCAATGAAGTCATGGATAACAACAAGTTCCCCGGCGTGGAGTTCCCTTTTGAGACCACCTGCAGCCGAGGTCACGAGCAGCTCGGTGGCACCATTCCCGGCCACGAAGTCGATCAGGTGCTGGATGGGGGAGGCATCGCCCTCGTAGAAGTGACGCCGGCCCAGCATGAGCTGGCACTCGCGGCCGTCGATGCGGCCGCACAGGAGCTGTCCCGCATGACCCGCGACTCCAGCCGCGCCCACACCCGGAATCCTGTCGAACGGGATGGTCTCGTCGACCTGGAGCAGAGAGGCGAGGCCGGACAGCCCGCTTCCGGCAATGACGGCGAGGCTCACGAGGGCTTCCGCTCGTTCAAGCGCTTGACCATCACGATGGCGTCTTCGTCGTTGTCGCGGTAGTAACGCCGGCGGATTCCCACCGGCGCGAAGCCCATGGTCACGTAGAGCAGTTTGGCGGGGTCGTTGCTCGCGCGCACTTCGAGCGTCACCAGGTGATGGTCCGACTGCTCGCCCAGCTCGATGACGTGCGCCATCAGCTTGCGGCCGATGCCGCGGCGCTGGAAATCCGCCGCCACGGCAATATTGAGAACGTGCACCTCGCCGCGCAGGAACCACGCGATGATGTATCCCACCACGTCATCACCGACACGCGCCACGAAGGAGCGCGACAGCCACGTCTCTTCCACTTCCTGGCGAAACATGCCCTCTGTCCATGGCGCCGGAAAACATTCGCGCTCGATGCGCAGCACGTCCTTCAGGTGCGTTTCGGCGAGCGGCTCGATCACCATGTCAGCCATCGAGGCCCTCCGGACCGCGCGCGATAGCGCGCAACCGAACCTGCTCCGCCCCACTTGCCCGCACATAGAAAGGCTCCAGACCGCGCACCGCGCTGTCGCTGAGCGGCGGCATCGCGTGACCAATCTGCGCGAGGTGCAGGGTCGAAGGGTAAATAGCTGCGCCTTCGATGATCATCGCCCCCGGACAGGCCGCCCGCACCGCGCCGCGGTGCGCAAACGCACCCGTGCCCACGAACACCTCGGGCGCGCTCTTCAGGGCGGCCAGCCACTTCTCCGGCGTGTGCGCCCCGGGAGCGACGAGCTCATGCGCGGCGGACGCATCGGCGGCGAGCGCTTCGTTGGCGGCGCGCTCGTAGAGCGCGGCATACACCTCCCCACGGCGCGCGTCGATCATGGCGCACACGCGCGCGCCCGGTGCCAGCCACGGGAGTGCGAGCAACTGCAGCGCGTTGATGGTGACCATGGGAATGTTGCGCGCGGCGTGCAGCCCCTTGGCGAACGACAGTCCGATACGAAGCCCGGTGAAGCTCCCCGGCCCGGTCACGACGGCCAGCCGGTCGATGCCGGCGGGGGTCAGCGCGGTGGATGCCAGCAGTTGATCGAGCGCATGTCCCAGCGCCACCAGGTGCGAGGATGGTTCGCGGAAGGTTTCACTGCCCAGCAGCTCGCCGTCGCGCGCGAGCGCCACGCTGCCAACCGGGTGGGACGTATCCAGCGATACCGTGATCATGCGATCTCCGCAAACGCCTCGGCGAGTTCGGGCACGGCGTGCACGGTGATGGAACGTTCGCTCCCCGTCCCTTCGATACGAATCTCGACTTCGGCCATGTCGTGGAGTCGCGGCGAGCGGTCACCCCATTCCGCCAGCAGCACCGCACCGTCGCGCAGGTAGTCGAACACGCCCAGCTCTTCCAACTCGCGCTCGTGCTCGAGCCGGTAGAGATCGACGTGAACCACGGGGAGCCGCCCCTGGAAGGATTCGAGCAGAATGAAGGTAGGACTGACGACGGCCTCGTCGATGCCGAGTCCCCGACACAGCCCGCTCACCAGCACCGTCTTCCCCGCACCCAGCGGACCCACCAGGCTCACGCACGTGCCGTGCTCGATGCACTCGGCGAGCTCGGCGCCAAAGCGCGCGGTGTCAGCCTCGGACGTCGTGTGCACCGTGCATGCAATGACGCGGCGGCTCTCCATGGCGGCTCAGCGCGGGGTCAGCGTCAGGCAGGGCAGGATCATCTCTTCGAGCGAGACGCCGCCATGCTGAAAGCTGCCGTCGTACGCCTTTTCGTATTCGCGGAAATTGGTCGGATAGACGAAATAGTAGTACTCGCGCGCAAACACGTAGTTCTTGGTGCGCGACTCCGAGGGCAGGCGGTACTCCTCCGGGCGGCGCACGATGATGGCCTGGCGTTCGTCGCACTTGAGGTTATCGCCGAACTTGTAGCGCAGGTTGGTCGACGTGTCGCGGCGGCCGTACACCAGGGCGGCCTTGCGGCCCAAAATGGAGCCGTGGTCGGTGGTGAGCACGACCTTGATCTTGGCGCGGGCGAGATCGGTCAGAATGTCGCGCAGCACCGAGTGCGAAAACCACGAGCGCATGAGCGAGCGAAAGGCGCCTTCGTTGGGCAGGAGCTGCTGCAGAATCTCGGACTGGTTGCGGCCATGGGTCAGGATGTCGACGAAGTTGAAGACCAGCGCCACGAACGGCGAGTTCATCAACCCCGACACCTTCTTTTTCACGTCGGCCGCTTCGGCGGCCGTAAAAATCTTGGAGTAGCGCAGCTTGCTCTCATCAAGCCGGTGCTTGCGCATCTGCTCGGCCAGAAAGAACGACTCGTACTTGTTCTTGCTCGACTCTTCGGTGCTGCGCTCGAGCCACTTGTCGGGATAACGACGCGCGATCTCATCCGGAAAAAGTCCGCTGAAAATCGCGTTACGCGAATACGGCGTGGCCGTGGGCAGGATGGAGCAGTAGTAGTCCCACTGCACCTCGAACTGCTCGGTCAGAAACTCCTCGATCACCATCCACTGGTCGAGGCGCACGCAGTCGATGAGAATGAAAAACACCTTCTCGCCCGCCTGCAGGTGCGGATTGATGTGTTTCGGGAAGATGTCGATGCTCAGCGGCGGGCGTTTTTCGGAGTTCACCCAGTTGCGATAGTTCCGCTCCACGAATTCGCTGAAGTGCTGCGACGCATTCAGGCGCTGGTCGTCGTGCGTGGACTCGAGGCCGGTCTGGCGATACTGGTCGAACTCGCGGTCCCACGCGCACAGGCGCTTGTGGACGCGCAGCCATGAATCCCACGAGTTGTCCTGCATGAGCGAATTGAGCTCGTTGAACTCCTTGATGTAGTCGGGCGAGACGCGCGCTTCCTGGATCCGGGGCGCGTCGAGGATGCGTTTGCACGCGCTGTAGATCTGCAGGGGATTTACCGGTTTCAGGAGGTAGTCGTCGATCTTGAGGCCGATGGCGTTGTCCATCAGGCGCTCTTCCTCGTTCTTGGTAATCATGACGACGGGAAGCGCGGGATCGGTCTCCTTGATTTCGACCAGCGTCTCGAGGCCGCCGCGGCCGGGCATGGACTCGTCGAGGAGCATCAGGTCGAACTTGTTGCCTTTGACGAGGGAGAGCGCATCGGCCCCGTTGGTGGCCGTGTCCACTTTGTAGCCCTTCCCCTGCAGGAA
>CAZULB010000026.1:21336-30016 GCA_964621155.1 uncultured bacterium
ACTCCATGACGTGAATCACAACGCGTCCCGTCTCCGGCCACGAACCCACATCGCCCCTGGTCGCGCACAAACACAGCATCCCTGACTTCGTCAGGGATATGGCGCGACTTCTCCGCGTCGTTCCACTCCCGGCGCCGGGAGTCAGGACCGTCATGTCCGCTTTTCACTTCCGTGGCTGTGGTTCTGGCGACCCTGGTTTCTCTCCGCTCCTGCCGCGCAACCGGACTGTGGCGGTCGCGATACTCTTTCAAAGCGGCCTTCATTACGCCCGCGATGGAGACGCTCGCGCCCTTCCGTGCGAGCAACGACTTCACTTCCTCGAACAGCTTTGCGAACTCATCATCAGCAAGGAACTGAACGAAAAGCCTCTGCTCACTCCCGGCGCCGGGAGTGGGCGTTACCCGCACCGGCTGAATGCGATCCCGGACGGCAACCGGCGGCCTGAATTCGCACGCAATGCGCTCCACATCCCGAGACGAGGCTCCCCGCGCGCGACTCAAGATCGCCCTGTGATTCTCCGGCGTGAGAATGGACGCGACCGTTGAGACGGTGCTCAACGACACCTCGTTTTGCTCCAACATTTGCAGCGCAACGGGAAAACGGCGGATACACCGTGCCGCCTGAATTCGGCGAGATGCGGCCGAAGAGGAATACTTCAGTTTGCGGGTGCAGTAGTCGAACAGAGAGCTGTACCCCAGCTTGAGATGGAGCCGGCGGCGCTCCATCTCGTTCAAATCACGCAGCACTTCCAGGGCTATCGCACGCTCGCGCGCGACATCGTCATCCAGCCGATGAACCAATTCGTCGTTGCCCAACTTCGTGCGGTCGTTCATCACAGTACGCTCCTTGGGCATTGGGAGGAGACAACTGCTGCAAGGAAGATAACACGCGGTTTATTAGCTCTCGCATTTCACGCGTAGCCCTCGAACCGGTGGGAGTTCATCGAAAATAGAAGACAGGAGAACGATCGTAGCGGGTGGCCCAAAGCACTCCGCTATAGCCGCAACCTCGCGTTATGCGGACCCAGCAAGAAAAACGACACCCAAAGAGCGTCAACAGCAATTTGCAAAATATTTTGTCAAGTCTCGTCCAAGATATCGCAAAGGATTTCTCGGGCTATTTGAATGCGGGGGTGGACGGCTCAGTAAAAACTTGTCGAAGTGACGATTGCACTTCGCCGCGGTGATCCAACGTTGCGGGCACGTCAAAAAGGCAATACACACCCGGGGCGTCGGATCGCTGAAGAAACCAGATTCCATCCAGTCGGTCTTTGTAAGCCGGACTGATGAGAATCGTGTGAAAGTTACCGTCGTCCCGAGTAAGCGTGTCGTAGTGTCGAACGCGAATGGTCTGGATGTAACTGTTCCCCACAAGTCTCGCCTGAGACCCTTCGAGTGTGCCGCGAAGAACTTCGATTACGGTCACTACCGCCTCACCTCTGCCGCAACCCTTGCCGGCAGCCACGGGAGACTTGTAACGATTCGGAGCCTCCTGGATCACTCTTCCGATTACGATCAGATCGGACTCTTCGACACGCTTGTTCATCGGTACAAAGACGAGGCTGGCAGTCGCAATCGTAGCGTTAGCCGCTATCAGGAGGAGGCAGAGAACCAGTGGGAATCGCACAGGCACCCCTTCGGGGCGGGGCAGGTCTGACACAAATCTGGGATATGGAAGGCGCTTTGTCGAGCGTTGAATCTACGCCGCCGGGAGTCGCACCAGGAATGTCGTCCCCTTGCCCGCTTTCGACTCCGCCAGCCGAATCGTGCCGTCGTGATATTCCTCGACGATGCGGCGCGCGAGTGCGAGACCCAGTCCCCAACCCCGCTTCTTGGTCGTGAAGCCCGGCCGGAACACCTGGTCGCGGAGCGCACCCGGGATGCCGCGGCCCGTGTCGCGCACGGTGATTTCGACGAACGGCTCGCTCGCGGCGCGGCGCGCTGCAATCTCGATCTTCCCGCCGCCCTCGCCCAGGGCGTCGATGGCGTTCTTCACCAGATTCTCGAACACCCATTCCAGCAGCTCTTCGTTGCCGCGCACCCGGACGTCGCCTTCGCACGACAGCGTGAGCGTCGAGGTTGAATTCAGCGACGGGAGTCGTTTCAAGAAATACGCAACTGTTCGTTCCAAAGCCGGCTTCATGTCCACGACCACGAGTTCCGGCGTCGCGCCGATCTTGCTGAAGCGCTCCGTGATCTTCTGCAGGCGGCCAATGTCGACTTCCATCTCGCCCACATAGTTCACCGTTTCGCTGTCGCCGCGCGTTTCGGCGTGATCTTTGATGACGTGCACCCAACCCAGCATGGCCGAGAGCGGCGTTCCCAGCTGGTGTGCCGTCTCGCGTGCCATGCCTACCCAGATCGAGCGCTGTTCGCTCAATTTCAAATAGCGCAGTCCCTGGATGGCGACCGCCATGAACACCAGGAAAATGGCGAGCAGCACGAACGGCATGTAGCGCAGCTCGCGCTGCAGCGCCGAGGGTCCAAAGTGCACGTAGCTGTCGGTGTTGTTGGCGCCCACCACCTGGATTGGGATCGGCTTGTTGGTCTTGTCGTACTGACGATAGAGCTTCACGAGCCTGGCGAGCTTCTCCGTAGGCGGATGATCGAGGTCCATGGTGATGATCATCTCGAGATCTTCATCGGTGCGCGGGCCGACCGGCACGTTGTGCCAGAGAATCGGTTTCCCGCCCAGCACCGTGATGATGATGGGCAGATCGCTCTCTTCCACCACGCTGCGCAATTGCGCCAGCGTGCCGTCGTCCGACACTTCGAACAGAACGTTCGACATGTAGCGCGAGAACAACCGGCTCGTCGCCTCGGCGTTCATACGCATGCGCGAGATCAGATGGTTGGAGTAGAGCAGCATGGCCAGGATGAGAACGGCCACGCCGAGGAACAGATAGCCCTTGAGCCAGAAGCGAAGATTACCGCCGGGTGCGTGCGCCATCGTGAAGCGCTAACCCAGATATTCCTGCCCGCGCATGAAAGGACGAAGGCGCGCGGGAATCTTCACGCGCCCGGTGGGCGTCTGATGGATTTCGAGGATGCTCGCCACGATGCGGGGCAACGCGAGACCGGAGCCGTTCAGGGTGTGCACGAGTTTGTATTTGTCGTCGCCTTTCTTGAGGCGAATCTCGGCGCGCCGCGCCTGGAAATCCTCGAAGTTCGAGCAGGAAGAAACCTCGAGCCATTTGCCCACGGCCGGAGCGAACGTCTCCAGGTCGTAACACTTGGCGGCGCCGAAACCCATGTCGCCGCCGCACAACAACACCACGCGGTAAGGGAGCTCGAGCGCATCCAGCACCGCGGTTCCGTCCTGCACCAGCGACTCCAGCTCGTCGTAGGACGCATCAGGATGTGTGATCTTCACCATCTCGACCTTGTCGAACTGGTGCACGCGCAGGAGGCCGCGCGTGTCGGCGCCGTACGAGCCCGCTTCGCGACGGAAGCACGGGCTGAAGGCGGTGTACTTGATGGGAAGCCGGTCGCGCTCCACCACCGATTCGCGCTCCAGGTTGGTGACCGGCACTTCCGACGTCGGAATCAGGAACAGATCATCCGCGTTGCAGTGGTACATGTCCTCTTCGAACTTGGGCAGCTGCCCCGTGCCCGTCATGGAGGCGCGGCTCACCAGGTACGGAACCAGCACTTCCTCGTAACCCTGCTCGGCGTGGATCTCGAGCATGAGGTTGATGAGCGCACGGCACAGGCGCGCGCCGTCGCCGCGAAAAACAACAAAGCCTCTTCCCGAAACTTTGGCGCCCGCCTCGAGATCGAGGATGCCCAGCCTCTCGCCGATCTCCCAGTGCGGCAGCACGCCCTCGAACGGTGCCTCCGCCTTCCCCACCGTGCGCACCACCACGTTGGCGCTGGAATCAGCACCATCGGGAACGCTCTCGTGCGCCAGATTGGGCACCGTGAGCAACAACGCATCGAGCTCCTGCTCGATGTCCTTGTTGCGCGCCTCGAGCTCTTTGATCTTCGTGGAGATCTCTTTGGTGGCGGCGGAAGCGGCCGTGATGTCCTCACCCGCCGCCTTACGACGGCCGATGTCCTCGGACGCCACATTGCGCTTGTGCTTGAGTTCTTCGGAGAGCTGGAGGTTGTCGATGGCTTCGCGGTCGAGCGCAATCAGCCGCTCGACGTCGACGGTCGAGCGTTTGCGCGCAAGCCCCGAGCGCAGGCGGTCGGGGTCTTCCCGGATGAGACGACGATCGATCACGGAATAATCAGGCGAGGCGGAATTCTTCGATCACTTCGCGGCCGCCGGCTTCGAGAATTTCTTTCGCCAGCGTGCTGCCGAGGTCTTCCTCGTCGCCCATCGATCCCTTCACCATGACCTGGATCTTCTCGCTTCCGTCCGGATACGCCACCATGCCCTCGAGCTCGATGACCTTGCCTTCGATGCTCGCCAGCACGGCCACCGGGGCGGAAGAGTCCACACCGACGTGCTCGAGGAACGACCACTCCGCGCGCAGCATCGCGTGCGTCGCGGGATCGTTGATGCTCTGCACCACGTCGCGGAACTGATCCTCGGAGGATCGGATGAGCACGGCGAGCGCACCCTGCCCCGCCGCGGGAACACAAACCTGATTGGTGAGAAGCTCGGACACAAATTCCTGTTTGTTGAGGCGCTCGACGTCGGCCGCTGCCAGCACGGCGCAGTCGACGGTGCCGCCCTTCACCTTCTGCAGCATGGAATCAACGCTGCCCTGTGTGCGCACGATCTTCAAGTCGGGACGGTAGTAGCGCAGCTGCGCTTCGCGCCGCAGTGACGACGTGGCCAGCAGCGCATTCTCTTCCAGCTCGTCCAGGATCATCCCGTCGTTGGCGACCACGGCATCCACGGCGGTCATACGCCGGGTGAGCGCGCCGATGGTGAGGCCCGAGGGAAGCCGCTGCGGCAGATTGGAGGCCTCGAGCACGAGCGCATCGCACTCGCCGTTCACGAGGCGGGAGAGCAAGAGCGCCAGGCGCTCCGGGGAAGCCGGCAGCGACTTGGAATTTTTCAGTGAGTCGGAATCGGCGGCGGAAACAAAATCGATCCCGTGTTTGGGACCGTGCGACTCGAGCCCGCGGATCACTTCATCGAGTTGAACACGCGAAAGCTGATCGACGTCGCCGGCAATTCGACATGTGGTTTTGGTCGTCACACTATTATTCCGTTCGTGCGGTGGGGAGTGCACTGCCGCGACTGGAAACGTGAGGCGACACTAGCATACGACCCCGGGAGCGTCAACGCACCGGGGTCGAGTTCGTGCTGTTCGGCGGTGGAAAGAGAGCTACTGACCGACGGACGTCCGGCGTTCCGCGAGGCGCGTGAACGTCGGCTGAAATGGGATCGTCTTTGCGCCCACGTGCTGCGCGGCAGCGGCCGCGGCGGCGGTGTATTCCTCCACCATCATACGGAGGAACGCGATGTAGGCCAGCGACGTGAACCCGAGCCCGACGATGATGGGCAGCACCCACCCCATCGAGGCCGCAATACCCAGGAGGCAGAAGAAGGTCTGCATCCCGTAGAGGACGAAGAGCGTCTTGCGCGCGGACAGACCGGTACCCCGCAGGATGTGGTGCATGTGCAGGTGGTCGGCGCTGAAGACCGGCGCGCGCAGCACGATGCGGCGCGAAATGGCGAGGACGGTGTCCAGCATGGGCACACCCAGCACCAGAATGACGGCCGCGAACATACCGGGCGAAGGCGCCCGCATGGAGACCAGGCAGGCCATGATCGCGAGGAGCAGGCCCAGCAACATGCTGCCGGTGTCGCCCATATAGATGCGGCCCGGCGGAAAATTAAAAACAAGGAAACCCAGACAGGCGCCGCACACGGCAAGCGAGAGCGTCATGACATGCGGAACGCCGGCGAAATAGCCGATCACCGCAAACGCTGCCGAAGCGATGATGCTGATACCGGCCGCGAGACCGTCGTGCCCGTCGATCAGATTGATCGTGCTCAGCATGCCCACGATGAAGACGAGCGAGAGCACCGCCAGCACACCCATCCATGCGTCGAGCACCAGGACACCCGTGAACAGACGGTAACCCAGTCCCACCATGGCGGCGGCGGCGAGAACTTGAACGATGAGTTTGTGGCGCGCGCGGAGGTTGCGCGTGTCGTCGATGATTCCCAGGGCGACGATCAGGAGCACCACGGGAACCGCGCGCAGCACCAGGGTGGCGGTGCTGCTCGTCTGTGCCGTCAGGGAAAAGAAGGAAACCAGGGCAGCGATAATGCCGAGAAATAGCGCGATGCCACCCAGATGCGGGATCGGGCGGTCATGAAGCTTACGGCCGTTGGGCTTGTCACCAAGGTCCCAGCGCAACGCCAGGGCGCGAATGGCCGGCGTTGTGACCAGGCTGACGACAAGTGCGGAAGCGAAGACGATTCCGCCGGGTACCCAACTAGAAATACTCAAAATCCAGCCTCCTGCGGCGGTCGGAGATTAGCCACTTGCTGCCATGCCGCGCGGCGACGCTTGAGGCTACGCAGGCGGCTTAATGCTGTCAAGGACTTCATCATGTTTAGCCCTTGAGTCTCAACAGGTTACCCATCGCGGGCCGGATCTCAGCCAGGCTGACCACCCGGAACGCAAAAATCAAGGTTGCGTACAGAACCACGTGCAGGGCGGCCAGAGCCAGGGTCCAAGTCCATTTGTCCTCAGGAACTTGGCCGATTGCCAGCCACACCAATCCCGCGACCAGACCACCTGCAAGAAGCGTGCGAAATACCGTTCCCAGCGACCGCGCGTGCAGCCGCACCTCGAAGACGTGAAAGACTTCCCTCAGGCCGAGCAACAACAACAGACCATAGGAAACAATGGTTGAGACAATCGCGCCCCGCGAATGCATGCGCGGAATCAGCACCACGTTGAGCCCGAAGTTCAACAGGGCCGCCCCGGCCGTGAGCCACGCGTAAGTCTTGATCTTGTCGGCCGCGAGCAGCGCCGGCAGGACCAGAGAACCCAGGCTGCGGATCACAATCACGCTGGCGAACCACGTCATCAACTGCCCCGCATAGTGATACTTGTCCGAATACACCAGCTCGAGCAGTGGCACCGAGAGCACCAGGAATACCGAGCCGAACAGGACCCCCGCTATCAGGGTTAGCAGAAGGGACCGTTTGACGATCCGGGCGCACTCTTTCTTTTCGCCACGCGCGTAACGCGACGCCAGCGCCGGCCGCAGCGTGGTCACCATGGCGAAGGACGGGAACAGCGAGACCTCCATCACCGCGCGGGCAATCGAGTACTGCCCCACTTCGATCACGTTGTCGTAGTAGCCCAGGACGAGTTTGTCGATCTGGGTGTAGACGGCAACCGAGGCACTGCTCACAGCGAGCGGAATCGTCATGGCCAGGAGCCGGCGCCGAATGGGTCCGTGCTCGGCATGGCCTTCGGTGGGCGGGAGATAGCGGCGCAGCATGAGCGAGAAGGCGACAATACCGATCAGCCACGCGCCCACGTAGCCCACCAGAATGGCCACCGCACCCATGCCGATGGCCACGATGGCGATGTTCGACACCAGGCGAGCAAAGAGCATCGTGGCGCGCACGCGCGACACCGTCTCGAAACGATTCAACCCCACCAGGAACTGTTCCTGAAATTCGTAGATGCTCGCGCAGAAGATGATCGCCGCCGCGATGCGGACCGAAGGAATCAGGTCGGTATTGTGAAAGAGATTCGCGATCTGCGGCGCAAAGAAGTAGCAGATGAGCGCCGTCGGCAACGTAAACGCCAATCGGAGATTGGAAGCGATCCGAAGAAGATCCCGCAGCACGCCCGGCTGCGAGACACCGTACTCGCTGGCCAGCTTGGACGCCCCCAGCTCGATCCCCACCTTGGCCACGATGAGGAGCTGGGTGGCGAACGCCATGGCCCACGACACCGTGCCCCACACCGTGGGACCCGAAAAACGGGCAATGACCCAGGAACTGACGAAAGCGGCGAGAACGGGAAGGAGCGAAAGGGCGAGCGACCAGGCGTAGCTTTGCCCGACCGTGGACTCTTTGAAGGACCAGGACCTACTGCTCATAGAGGAATTTCTGGATCACCTGAGCGATTCGCGGTGCCGCCTGCCCGTCCCAACGGTCAGGCACTTTGGCCCCGCTCGACCCATGCCGGAGCGCTTCACGCGCTTCAGCGACAATCCGTTCCGGCTTCGTACCAACCAGCCGGTTGGTTCCAACGGTCACTGTGACCGGTCGTTCCGTGTTATCCCGGATCGTCAGACAGGGGATCCCGAGAGCAGTAGTTTCTTCCTGAATTCCTCCCGAATCGGTGAGAACAATAGAAGCATAACGCATCAGTTTGACGAAGTCCAGATAGCCCACCGGCTCAATGAGGCGTACCAACGCCTCATCCGTCTCCAGGCCGAGACGTTCAATCATGTGCCGCGTGCGCGGATGCACCGGAAAGATGAGCGGACATTCGCGGCCAACCGCAGCCAGTGAACTCAAGAGCGGCACCAGGATCTCCGCGTCATCGACATTCGACGGGCGATGCAGCGTGACCAGTCCGTATTTCTTTCCCTCGATCCCAAGGTCAGAAAGCACCGACGACTTCTCCGCCTCCGGAAGAAAAGACTGAAGACTGTCGATCATCACATTTCCCGAGAAATGAATCCTGGCGGGATCGACACCCTCACGTACCAGGTTGTCGTGCGCTTCCGGCGAATGAATG